>NZ_BCPO01000101.1:0-100826 GCF_016586105.1 Burkholderia sp. E168m15 | reverse complement strand
CCGAGTTGCAGTTGCGCGAGCTTGATCTGCTCGTCGTTCAGCGCGATCTGCTCGAGCAGACGGCTGCGCTTGATCGACGCATCGCTCGCGTCGTACGCGTTGTCGAGGCCGCGCGCGGTGCGCTCGCGCAGCACGGCCGTCACGCGCTGGCTGATCTTCAGCTTCTGCTGCAACAGGTCGCGCACCGCGTACGCCTGGTCGAGCTGGCAATACACGGTGACGATCGCGACGGCGAGCGTGAGCCGCACCTGTTCGGCTTCGACGCCGGCCGCGTCGCGCAGCGACATCAGGCTCTTCGTCGCCGCGCGGTTCTTGCCCCACAGGTCGAGCTGGTAGTTCAGCCCGACGAAGACCGACGACGGCGATACGTTCGGATCGCCGAAGATCTGCACCGGCACGCGATAGCCGCCGGCCGTCACGTCGGCAATGTCGCCGGGTTTCGGCATCCGTGCCCGGCTGATCGTCGCGCCGGCCGTGCCGGTCAAACCGGTCAGCGAATCGAACTGCTGAAGCTGCGCCTGCGCGATCCGCAACCGCGCCTGCGCGACCTGTAGATCCGGGTTGTGCTGCGACGCCTCGGCGACCAGGTCGTCGAGCTGCGGGTCCTGCAACTGCTTCACCCAGTCGGGCGCCGGCCATGCGCCGTTCGCGCCGGGGCCGGCGGTATGCGCGAGCGCATCGTCGGCCGGCGCACGCAGCGACAGCGACGGCAGGAAGCCCGACGGCACGCATCCGGCCAACGCGAGCAATGCCGCGGCGGCCGCGATCATCGAGCCGCCCTTCACGCCACGCGCCGAACCCGCCGCTTGAATCATCCGTCGCATCGTCACCCCTGCCGAACGCGCCGCGCCCGCGCGGCCAGACGCGGTCGCGTGCGCTCGAGCGGGCCGAGCCGGCCGAACAGGCCGTCCGCGACGCCGAACAGGATGCCGGCCAGCTTCGCGCGCTTGTCGCGCTCGACCAGCGCGATCTGCACGACCTGCCACACGGTCAGCAGGTTCGGCACGAGCGCCACCGGAAAGCGCAGCCCGTACTGCATCCCGAGCTGCACCGCATTGCGGGCGCTGTAGTAGCGCCGTTGCCACGAGTGATTCATCGACGTCATTTCGAAAGGGCCGATCGCGTGCCGATGCTTCGCGCCGATCCGGTGCGGCAGCACCAGCGACGGCACGACATAGAGCGGCACGTTGCGCGCCAGCGCGCGGAAGCTGTATTCGGTATCGACGTGATCGATGAACAGCGTCTCGTCGAAGCGACCGAGCACGTCGAACGCGTCGCGCGACACGACGCAACCCGACGAAATCAGGAACGCGCAGCGCTGCATCGGCGTGCCCGGCTCGATGCGCAGGCGGCGCAAGCCGATGCCGTTGGTCGCGAGTTCGGGCAGGAAGCTGCGCGCGTTCTCGTCGAAGATGCGCGGGCCGGCGAGGAACGCACGCCGCGCGAGCCCCGCGCAGACATCGCGCATCGCCGGGAAATACGCAGCCGGCACCGACGAATCCTGATCGAACAGCGCGACCGCATCGAGGCCGTCGCGAAACAGCGCCGTAAGCCCCGCGTTGTACGCGCCCGCGATGCCGCCGCGATTGCCGTGATGCAGCAGCGCGATGCCTTCGCAGGCGCACAGTTCGCGTGCCCGCGCATCGGGCTGCGGCGTGTTGTCGACGACGAGCAGCGCGTCGCATGCGTGCCGCCATGCGCGCAGCGCGTCGAGCTGCGCGTCGCTCGGGTGATACAGGATCACGAGTGCGCCGAGTGTCGTCATGGTCCGCTCCTCAATGCCCGAACGATGCGGCCGCGCCGCGCTTGGGCCGCGTCAGCCACATCATCGCGGCGAGCGCGAGACACGTCATGCTCGCCATCCAGAACATGTCGTTGGTCGCCATCATGTAGGCCTGCTGCATCACGACGTGATGCAAGGTCGTCAGTTCGCGCACGCCGTCCACGCCCATCGCGTTCAACGCATGCACGAAGCGTTGCGTGTTCGCCGACGCATGCGTGACCGATTGCGACACGACGTCGTAGTGATAGGTCGCGCGGTTGTCCCACAGCGTCACGCTCATCGCGGTGCCGAACGCGGCCGACAGCGTGCGCAGGAAATTCGACAGGCTCGACGCGGCGGCGAGCCGGTCGTCCGGAATGCGCGACAAGGTCGCGGCGGTCAGCGGGATGAAGAAGCACGGCAGCCCGATGCCCTGGATCAGCCCGGGTGCTGCGATCTGCGCGAACGTCATCTTCAGCGTGAACTGCGCGTCCCAGGCGAGCACGGCCGCGAACACGAGGAAGCCGAACGTCGCGAGCACGCGCGCATCGAAGCGGTGCGCATGCAGCCCGACGAGGATCGAGAACACCAGCGCGAGCACGCCGAGCGACGCGGTCGCGAGCCCCGCATGAAACGCGTTGTAGCCCATCACGGCCTGCATCCACAGCGGAAACACCACGCCGACCACGGAGAAGCTCATCATCCCGAGCGAGATGATCAGCACGCAGAACGAGAACGTGCGGTCGCGAAACAGGCTCAGGTCGACCACCGGATGCGCTTCGCCCGCTTCCCAGATCAGCAGCGACACGATCGCGAGCGCCGCGACCACCGCGAGCGTGACGATCAGCGGCGAATCGAACCAGCCGCGGTCGTGGCCGAGATCGAGCATCGCCTGGAGCGAGCCGACGCCGATCACGAGCAGCACGATGCCCGGCACGTCGATCGGGCCGGCCGCGCCGCGCTGCGCGTCGGGGCGCAGCATCGCGGTGCACACCGCGAACGAGAACAGCCCGATCGGCAAGTTGATCAGGAAGATCCACGGCCACGAGAAGTTGTCGACGATCCAGCCGCCGACCACCGGCCCGAAGATCGGCGCGAGCAGCACCGTCATCGCCCACAGCGCGAGCGCGATCGTGCGTTTGTCGGGCGGGAACGTGCGCAGCAGGATCGTCTGCGACAGCGGCACCATCGGCCCCGAACACAGCCCCTGCAGCGCGCGGCAGATCACGAGCACGTGCAGGTCGCGCGCGAGCCCGCACAGCAGCGACGTCAGCGTAAACAACAGCACCGCGCCGACGAACAGCCGCAGCTCGCCGACACGGCGGGCGAGCCAGCCGGTGAGCGGCACCGCGATCGCGGCCGCGACCGAATACGAGCTGATCACCCACGTGCCCTGGCTGTTCGATACGCCGAGACTGCCCGAGATCGCCGGCACCGCGACGTTCGTCACGGTCGAGTCGAGCACCTCGATGAAGGTCGCGAGCGACAGCGCGAACGTCAGCAGCGCGAGCCGGATGCCGCGCACCGGCTGTGCGGCCGGCGCGGGCGCCGGCACGTCGAACGCGGACGGCGCGCCGCTCTCGTCGTGCAGCGGCGACGCGGTGCTCATGCGCCGGCCACCGCGACGTCGGCCCGCGCGGCAGCGCGCCCGCGCCTGGGCACGAACCGTTCGATGAAATCGGCGGCGGCGCCACAGCCGTCCGGCGCGGCCGCGAGCAGCGCACGCGTACGTTCCGCATGCACCGCGAACGCGGGTTCGTCGAGCACGCGTGCGAGCGCCGCGCCGAGCCGCGCGCCGTCGAGCGGGCCGTCGACCCGCACGCCGCAGCCGTTCGCGACGACGCGTTGCGCGTTGTCGAACTGATCGTGCGCGAACGGCGTGACGACCTGCACGATGCCGGCTTCGCACGCGAGCGCCGCCGTGCCGATCCCGCCGTGATGCACGAGCGCGCGGCAACGCGGCAGCAGCGTGCGCATCGGCACGAAGCGGCGCACGAGCAGCCGGTCGTCGCCCTGCACCGCATCGTGCGGCGTCAGCAGGATGCCGCGTGCGCCGGTCGCGCGCAGCGCATCCGCCACCGCACGCGCATACGCCGCATGATCGACGAGCGTCGAACCGGCCGTGAACACGACCGGGGCTTCGCCGGCCGCGAGAAACGCATCGAGTGCCCCATCGTCGTCGGGTGTCGCGATATCGTTGAACAACGGAAAACCGCTTTGCAGATGGTTCGACGGCCAGTCCGGCTGCGGCGGCGCGAACCAGCCGGGAAACAGGCACAGCACGCCGTCGGTCGAATGCAGCCAGCGGCCGAGCACGCGCCGCGCGGGCGCGAGCCCCAGCTCGCGGCGTACCGCATCGAGCGCCGGGCCGCACACGCGGTCGAGCACCTGCCGCTCGATCAGCGTCATCAGCGCCGACTTCACCGGCAACGGCCAGCGCGCGGGAATCGTCAGGCGCGGGTGAGTCGGCGGCGCATGCGCGGACAGCAGCGTCGACGGCGACACCTGCACCGATACGTACGGCGTGCCGTGCAGTTCCTGCATGAAGCGCGCGGAGAACGCCCACAGCGTGCCGACCAGCACCGTATCGGCATCGGTCAGCGCGCGCAGCGCGTCGTAATGCGGGCGCAACGTCGGCGCGATCACCTGCCACAGCGTGCGGAACGACGTGCGCGGATTCCACAGCGCCGGGTTCGCCATCGCCGCGTCGTATTCCGCCGCGGTGCCGACCGGCACGAACGCGAACCCGCAGCGGCGCACGGTCGCCTCGAACGGCGCGTGCGTGCAGAACACGACGTCGTGACCGCGCGCGGCCAGCGTGCGCGCGACGCCGAGCAGCGGATGCACGTCGCCCGCCGAGCCGATCGCGGTCACGATCATCTTCGCCATCGCGCGCCTCGCGGGTGTCAGTAGAAGCCGGGGATCAGCGCCGCGACCTCGCGGCGATACTGCGCATACGCCGGCCCGAAATATCCGGTCAGCCAGCTCTCCTCGACGCGCACCTTGTACGCGAGCGACGCAAACACGAGCAGCACGCCGATCGCGCCGCGCCATTCGCCGCCGATCAGCGCGGCGCCGACCAGCGCGATCAGGCAGCCGGTGTAGATCGGGTGACGCACGAGCGCATACGGCCCCGTGCGCACGAGTTCGTGGTCTTCCTTCAACGTGACCGACACGCTCCAGTTCGTGCCCAGATGCAGCCGTGCCCACACCGAGAACAGCAGGCCGGCTACCAGCACCGCGAGCCCGCACTGCGCCTGCAGGCCGAAGCGCTGCCAGTCGGGCACGAGCGCCTGCCACGACGGATCGGGCAGGATGATCAGCGCGCCGCCGACGATCAGCGGAATCGACTGCAGCGTGCGCGAGCGCGACGCCTCCTTGCGCACGGTGGTCTTGACGCCCTGCGACGTGGCGATCCAGTACGCGAGCCACGCGGCCCACGGAACGACGATGGCGATGGTCTGAACGATATTCACGGCTGGCCTGCCTCGTTGGGATGGGAATTCGGATGCGCGGGACGCGCCCGCTGCACGACGGATGGCGTCACGACGACAGCGCGTGCATCGGCGTGGGCACGCACGCATGTGCGGCAGCACGCGCGACGCCGGCCGCGGCGGCCGCCTCGCCGCAGAAGAAATCGAGCAACGCGGCACGGGTGTATTCGCGTTGCGCCCGGCCTTCGATGTCGAGAAAGTGGCCGGCGTCCGGCACCGTCGCGAACCGTGCGCGCGCCACGTGCGCACCGAGCTGGCGCACGTCGGCCGGCGTCGTGTACTCGTCGCGCTCGCCGTTCAGGAACAGCAGCTCGCAGCCGATGTTCGCGAATTCGCTGAAGTAGCGCTCGGGCTGCAGCGACAGGATCTGGTCGACGTGGAACGCGACCTGATCCTGCTCGTCGCGCGGCAGGCGCGTCAGATACCGGTAGTTGTACAGCTTCATGATGCGCGGCAGATAGCGGCCCACGGTGTCGTTCAGCAACTGCGCGGCCTTCAGGTTTTCGCCGGCCGCGATGTGGTCGCGGGCGCGCGTCACGTAGTCGACCATCGCGTCGTTCAGGAACGGCGAGAACGAGCAGATCGCCGCGCGCCGCACGCTCGGGCAGCCGCGTGCGAGCGCGAACAGCGACGCGACGCCGCCCCACGACACCGAAACGAGGTACGCCGGCGCGAAATGCTCGACCAGGTACTGGAGGATCGCGGCTTCGTCGTCCTTGGTCAGGATGAAGCAGCCGGGGTTGTGCTGGCGCGACTGCCCCGCATACGGCAGATCGAAGCAGATCGTGTTCATCCGCTCGCCGAGATACTGGACGGTCTGGCCGAACGACGCGGTGGTCGCGAGCGCGCCGTTGACGAGCATCGCCGTGTCGAACGCCGGGTCGAACACGTTCTGTTCGACGTAGACCTTCAGACCATTCGGCAGCGGGACCACGTGTTTTTCGGTCGGCATCGTCGTTCTCCGGTGGATGCGGCGTCTCGACGTCGCGGCATGCTGCAAGTGCGCAATGGCTGGCGCCGGCTGCGTGCGCGGTCGATCGACACGGTCATCGCCGACGCGTCGCGGCAATTGCCGGCGACGCCATTCATTCCTCATGGTGCGGCGCCATACTAATACGGTCGATATTACTTACTCAAGTCATTCCAAAAATCCCTCTACTCGGCCCGGAAATACGCCAAGTTCAAATTTTCTTATCAATTTCCATGGTATGCGGAATCTCAAAAAGGATCATCGCAATCGTTTGCTAGCAATTCGATCCAGCATTCAAAAAACACAAATTATCGTTTTGATTCAATCAGTTATATTGTTTAGATCGCTTGATTGAAACGGTTTTTAGAAAACCGTACACCCCCACAATCCGATTTGACGATTTCATATCGTGAATAATATTGCAGTTTTCGACACTCTTTCGGTTTGTAATGGAATCGAGTCTGGAAACGGTCCTCTGCATTGCGTCATATTTTCACGGTCCGTTTTAAACAGATTCAAACTTAGTTAATCTTCTTTCAACCGTCTTTCCGCACCTGCACATGAGCTTCGGACGCGAAGCATCGTGCCCCGTTTGGAACGCAGTCTCCCCTTCGGCCCCGATTTTTTATTGATTGAACGATCAATAAAAAATCGCTAAGCTCTCGACTTCCATGGACGACGGCCCGCCCGGGCGAAGGGAGTCACGATGCCGAAAGTCGGAATGCGGGAGATCCGCCGCGCACAGTTGATCGACGCCACGCTGCGCTCGATCGACGAAGCTGGCCTGCCCGGCACGACGCTCGCATCGGTCGCGCAACGCGCGAACATCTCGACGGGCATCGTCAGCCATTACTTCGGCGACAAGGACGGCCTGCTCGAAGCGACGATGCGGCACGTGCTGCGCGATCTGTGGTCGGCCACCACGCGCCGCCGCGTCGCCGCACGCAAGGACCCGCGTTCGCGGCTGCGCGCGGTCGTCGCCGCGAACTTCGACGACACGCAGGTCAGCGCGCCCGTGATGAAGACGTGGCTCGCGTTCTGGTCGCAGAGCATGCACGACCCGATGCTCAAGCGCCTGCAGCACGTGAACACGCGGCGCCTGCATTCGAACCTGTGCGCCGAATTCGCGAAGGCGTTGCCGCTCGCGAAGGCGCGCGAAGCCGCCAGCGGCCTCGCCGCGCTGATCGACGGCCTGTGGCTGCGCGGCGCACTCGCCGGCGGCCCGATCGACACCCGGGCCGCTTTGAAGCTCGCCCACGATTACATCGACCTGCTGCTCGCGTCCGACTGACGCGCGACGCAGTCGCCCTCAAGGAGATCCTCATGTCCGTATACGGTTTGCAGCGCCTCTACATCGGCGGCGGTTACGTCGACGCCACCAGCGGCAAGACTTTCGACACCTTCGATCCCGCCACCGGCGAACTGCTCGCGCAGGTGCAGCAGGCCAGCGCGGCCGACGTCGACCGCGCCGTTGCGTCCGCCCAGGAAGGCCAGCGCGAATGGGCCGCAATGACCGCGATGCAGCGCTCGCGCATCCTGCGTCGCGCGGTCGAGCTGCTGCGCGAACGCAACGACGAACTCGCGGCCATCGAGACGCGCGACACCGGCAAGCCGATCGGCGAGACGCTCGCAGTCGACATCGTCACCGGCGCGGACGTGATCGAGTACTACGCGGGCCTCGCGACCGCGATCGAAGGGCTGCAGGTGCCGCTGCGCGCCGAGTCGTTCGTGTACACGCGCCGCGAGCCGCTCGGCGTGTGCGCGGGCATCGGCGCGTGGAACTATCCGATCCAGATCGCGTGCTGGAAGACGGCGCCCGCACTCGCGGCCGGCAACGCGATGGTGTTCAAGCCGAGCGAAGTCACGCCGCTCACCGCGCTGAAGCTCGCGGAAATCTATACGGAAGCCGGCGTGCCGGCCGGCGTGTTCAACGTCGTGCAGGGCGACGGCTCGGTCGGCGCGCTGCTCACCGGCCATCCGGACATCGCGAAGGTGTCGTTCACCGGCGGCGTCGAGACCGGCAAGAAAGTGATGTCGCTGGCCGGCGCGTCGTCGCTGAAGGAAGTGACGATGGAGCTCGGCGGCAAGTCGCCGCTGATCGTGTTCGACGATGCGGACCTCGACCGCGCGGCCGACATCGCGGTGACCGCCAACTTCTTCAGCTCGGGCCAGGTCTGCACGAACGGCACGCGCGTGTTCGTGCACCGCTCGATCAAGGACGCGTTCACGCAGAAGGTGCTCGAACGCGTGAAGCGCATCCGCGTCGGCAAGCCGACCGATGCCGACACCAACTTCGGCCCGCTCGTGTCGGCCGCGCAACTCGACAAGGTGCTCGGCTTCATCGAAAGCGGCAAGGCCGAAGGCGCGAAGCTGCTCGCGGGCGGCACGCGCCTGACCGACGGCCACTTCGGCAGCGGCCAGTACGTTGCGCCGACCGTGTTCGGCGATTGCCGCGACGACATGAAGATCGTGCGCGAAGAGATTTTCGGGCCGGTGATGAGCATCCTCGAATTCGAATCGGAGGACGAAGTGATCGCCCGCGCGAACGACACGCACTACGGGCTCGCGGCCGGTGTCGTGACCGAGAACCTGTCGCGCGCGCACCGCGCGATCCATCGCCTCGAAGCCGGCATCTGCTGGATCAACACGTGGGGCGAATCGCCGGCCGAGATGCCGGTTGGCGGATACAAGCAATCCGGTGTCGGGCGCGAGAACGGCATCACGACGCTCGAGCACTACACTCGAATCAAGTCGGTGCAGGTCGAGCTCGGCCGTTACAACCCGGTGTTCTGAGACAAGGAGATCCGTCATGACGACACGCGAATACGACTACATCATCTGCGGCGCGGGTTCCGCGGGCAACGTGCTCGCAACGCGCCTGACGGAAGATCCGGACGTCACGGTGCTGCTGCTCGAAGCGGGCGGCCCCGACTACCGCTTCGACTTCCGCACGCAGATGCCGGCGGCGCTGGCCTATCCGCTGCAGGGCCGCCGCTACAACTGGGCGTACGAGACCGATCCCGAGCCGCACATGGACAACCGCCGGATGGAATGCGGGCGCGGCAAGGGGCTCGGCGGCTCGTCGCTGATCAACGGGATGTGCTACATCCGCGGCAACGCGCTCGACTACGACAACTGGTCGACGCACAAGGGCCTCGAGAACTGGACCTATCTCGACTGCCTGCCGTACTTCAAGAAAGCCGAAACGCGCGACGTCGGCCCGAACGACTATCACGGCGGCAGCGGCCCCGTGTCGGTCACGACCAGCAAGCCGGGCGTGAACCCGCTGTTCGAGGCGATGGTCGACGCGGGCGTGCAGGCGGGCTATCCGCGCACCGACGACCTCAACGGTTACCAGCAGGAAGGCTTCGGCCCGATGGACCGCACCGTCACGCCGAAGGGCCGCCGCGCGAGCACCGCGCGCGGCTACCTCGACCAGGCAAAGGTGCGGCCGAACCTCGAGATCGTCACGCACGCGCTCGCCGACCGCATCCTGTTCGACGGCAAGCGCGCGTCGGGCGTGACCTACCTGCGCGGCAGCGAGCGCGCGACCGCGCATGCGCGCCGCGAAGTGCTCGTGTGCAGCGGCGCGATCGCGTCGCCGCAACTGCTGCAGCGCTCGGGCGTCGGCCCCGGCGCGTGGCTGAAAGAACTCGACATTCCGGTCGTGCTCGATCTGCCCGGCGTCGGCCAGAACCTGCAGGATCACCTGGAGATGTACATCCAGTACGAGTGCAAGGAGCCGGTCTCGCTGTACCCGGCGCTCAAGTGGTGGAACCAGCCGAAGATCGGCCTCGAATGGATGCTGAACGGCACGGGCCTGGGCGCGAGCAACCACTTCGAGGCGGGCGGCTTCATCCGCACGCGCGACGACGACCCGTGGCCGAACATCCAGTATCACTTCCTGCCGGTGGCGATCAACTACAACGGCTCGAACGCGATCGAGATGCACGGCTTCCAGGCGCACGTCGGCTCGATGCGCTCGCCGAGCCGCGGCCGCGTGAAGCTGCGCTCGCGCGATCCGAACGACCATCCGAGCATCCTGTTCAACTACATGGCCGAAGCGCTCGACTGGCGCGAGTTCCGCGATGCGATCCGCGCGACGCGCGAGATCATGCGGCAGCCGGCGCTCGACCGCTATCGCGGCCGCGAGCTGAATCCGGGCGCCGACTGCAAGAGCGACAAGGAACTCGACGCGTTCGTGCGGGCGCGCGCGGAAACCGCGTTCCATCCGTCGTGCTCGTGCAAGATGGGCTACGACGACATGGCGGTGGTCGATGAAGAAGGCCGCGTGCACGGGCTCGACGGGCTGCGTGTCGTCGATGCGTCGATCATGCCGATCATCACGACCGGCAACCTGAATGCGCCGACGATCATGATCGCCGAGAAGATCGCCGACAAGATCCGCGGCCGCACGCCGCTCGCGCGGGTCGACGTGCCGTACTTCGTCGCGAACGGCGCACCGGCGCGCAATGTGGCGAAGGCCGTGCGGCAACCCGAGACGGTCTGACGAAGACGGCGCCTGCCCGGGCGCCGCGATACCCCCCGCGCGGCTCGCGGCGTTCTCGCCGCGAGCCGCATTTCATCGTGCCTTCTCGTTTGCGCTGCGCGGCCCGGCTGCCGAAACGCCCCGCATCCGCTTGGCGCGGACGATCGGGTTCCTGCGCGACGTCAGGCTCATCGCGTCGCGCAAGCGGTCGAATGCGACATCCTCCTTCGCCCCGAAGCGGCTGACCGCCGGCCATGCGAGCACGTGGTCGAGCCACGTCTGCCAGGTATCGCCATGAAACCGGCGGCCGATTGCCCTTACCGTATCCGGCGCTGCGATTGCAATGCCCGCCAGCAGGTAGTGGGCCCAGAAGCTGCCCGCGCCGATCAGTCGATCGAGCCGGCACACGGCGAGCGCGGCAAGGAGCCCCTCCATCGACGCGAGATCGGCGCGATGCGTTCTGATCGCTTGCGCGACGAAGTTGTGCCGACCGCCATACGCGTGAACGGAAACGCCGTTGCCGGCGGCGAGTTCGGCCGAGAACATCGCAAGCGCAGCCATCTCGTCGACCCGCGTCGCGTCGTCGCGCGGGCCGCATACGCGCAACACGATCGCATCGATGACCGCACCGGGACGAACCGGTGTTTCCGTGCTCATTGCCGCGACGGCGGTCAGCCTGTCTCTCAGGTTCTTCGCAGGCGGCGTCTCGCGCTGCCCGTCAGGTTCGTTCGCGACTTCGCCGTGGCATTCGACGCCATCGGCAATCCGTTCGAGCGCGGCCCAGCCGACGTCGGGATCGTCGAATGCACACGCATCGATCACGCCGTGCGCGGTGTCGAATACGGCAAGCGAGCCGGGGCAGCAACGTTCGGCGTCCGCGAGCTGCTGCGCGGAGGGCACATGCGCGCACGCGCCGAGCGGATCGGCCGGATCGCATGCGCAACCGCCGCCGTCGGTCGCGATCCACGGGACCAGCCGGTGGAGCACGGCCGTCGCTTCGCGAGACAGATGCGCGCCAGTTCCCGCACGGATTGCATACGAAGCGACGACGGGCGTGTCGCCGACGTCGGTCGCGGCCATCGCGCAAACCGCCGTGTCGAGATGGTCGATCAGGTACTGCAACCACGCGGCCGTGCGCAGCCGGTCGGGCGTCGCGCCGCGGGCATCGCCATACTTTGCTGGATCGGTCAGCATGGGTCGTCCGGGATGGTTCTGGCCAATTGGCCTGGTTTTGTTTCGATCGGATCGGGAGGCGTCATACACGCCACGCCGGCCCTGCAACTCCGCCCGTGTCGGATCGCGACACGGGCGGTCAACCGGCCGTCACGCGGGTAAGCATGACGGCTCGCATGAATCGGTGAAGCGGAAACTCGCGTATGCGCCGCACGGCTCGCATGCGCGACGGGCGCCCCGCTTCGCGGCGCCGACTGCACGCGGCGCTTCGGCAATCGATGGACAACGGCACAAACGGCCACGCTGCCAGACGCATCCGGCCGTCGCGCCGATACGCGCGACGGCACGAACCCATCAAGGCCGCGGACCCCGCCGCGCATGCCGCACGGCCCTCGTGCGCGGCGGGTCCCGGCTTCGATCGTGCGACGCTTACTGCACGTGGAACTTCGGCGACGTCAGGACCGTACCGGTCACCGTGCAGTCCGGCGTCAGCACGGAGTTGTTGAACGCCAGCGACGAGTTCGCATCGCTCCACGCGGTCACGACCTTGCTCGGCCCGCAAGTACCGAGCAGCGTGACGTTCACCTTCACGTTGTTGATCGACAGTTGCGTCGTGCTGTCGGCCTGCCCCGTCCACGGCGACGTGCTGCTCGCGCTGCCGCTGATCAGGCCGCACGTCGCGCCGCCTGCGAACGTCGTCGACGTGATGTTGACGATGCCGGTCGACGTGATCGTGCCGTTGAAGGTCGCGGTACAACTGGCGTTGATCGATCCCTTGCTGAGATTCGTGAGCCCCGTCGCCGAGAACGGCTCGCCGTTCGGATTCATCGGCTGGCCGTCGGCACGCGACACGGTGACGGCGAAAGCAGGCGCGGCCGAAACCGCGGTGAAAGCCACTGCAGCAACAAGCGATACGATTTTGCGAATGCTCATTTGAACTGCCCCCTCTCTTCACAAATGGCGGCACGCCGCCAGGAACGCGACCGTCCGGCCGGAACGGTCCGGCCAGCCGGTCGCAGGAAGCCGCCGGCACGCGTCATGCGCGCCGGTCGGCTCAGAACTTGTAGGAAATCCCGACGAACGTGATCAGCGGGTCAGCCTTCAGCCGCGTGCGCGTGGTCGCGAGCGTCGAGCCGTCGGCCGCCTTGATCACCAGCGACGAGTAGGTCTTCAGCGGCATGTAGGTCAGCGTCGCCGTGAGCCCCCAGTGCTTGTCGATCGCGTAGCTCGCGCCGATGTTGTAGACGGGCGTGAACGACGACGACGCCTTGCCCTCCACCGACGTCGCGCCCGGCTTGCCGGCGCCGGCCGCGAGCACGCTGCCGAGGTTCTCGTTGATGTCCTTCGCGAAGTTGCCGTTCAGTTCGATGTTGCTGAACCAGCTGTAGGCCACGCCGATCCCGACGAACGGACGAAACTTGGCCGTCGACGAATTGAAGTAGTACTGCAGGATGATCGTCGGGCTCCACTGCCGCGCGTTCTTCACGGCCGGCTGGTTCGCCGACTTGTCCATGTCGACGTTGCCGAGCGCGCCGGCCGGGCCGGGCGGCCTGATCACGCCGTGTCCGGTCAGCGTGAATTCCGGCGGCACGCCGAGCACCGACGTCACCGCGATGTGATCGGTGAAGAAGTGCGTGAGCGTGAGGCCGACCGTATCGGCGTTGTTGACCGTCAGGCTCGTGCCCGGCGACGTGAACGAACCCGGCAGGCGCAACGGCCCGTTGATCGGCATGCTTGCAAGATTCGTCGTCAGCCCGTTGGTCGAATCCTGCGGCATGATGTGCAGCCAGCCCAGCGTCGCGACGTTGTCGCCCGCCTGCTGGGCCGATGCGAGCGTCGATACGCCAGCGACGACACCCGCGACAATCAGCTTCTTCATGAAGTCTCCCCCTCATTCTGTCCGGGCGCCGCGCATTCGCGCGCGGCGCCGCCGTGTCTCCATCCACACGCGGTCACTGCACGAACGCGCCGACCGTGAAGTACGGGTTGCTCGTATCGGCCATGTCGAGGAACCCGAACACGCCGCCGGTGAACACGAACTTGCCGGTCGCCGGCCCCGATGCCGCATCCGCATGCACGGTCGTCACGACGCCCGGCACCTTCTGCGTGTAGTCGAGGTTCAGCGCGCGCGTGAGCGCGGCCTGCGACGCGTTGAACGGATCGAGCAGCGTGGCCTGCGCGCCGACGAGCGCGGTCGCGCGGTAGTTGAATGCGCTGTCGACGCCGGTGTACTCGCCGTCCTGCGAGCCCTGCGCGACCGCCGTCCGCGGGCTCAGGAACGAGATGCCCGATTCGTCGTCCGCGCTCGGCGGGCCTTGCGTGAGGTCCGCGTTCGCGGCGCCGGTGCGGATGAAAACCGGCACGAGCTGGTTGCGCAGCCTGCCGACGATCAGGATCCCCTTGCCGGCCTTCGCCGGATCGAGCGCGGCGAGCGTCGGCGGAATCTGCGGCAGGTAGTTGAGCGACTGAAATGCCGGCGCATCGGGGCGCAGCGTGAACGGCTGGTTCACGGTCGCGCTCGACGCAAGCGGCTGTCCGCCGTTCTTCTTGCCGAAGTTGTCGGTTTCCGTATAGCTGCCGTCCGCGTTGATCGTCACCTGCTGGTCGAGCGCCACCGGCTGGAAGTTCTGCGACGGCACCTGGTGATAACCGAGCTGGTTGTACGTACCGGCGATCTTCGTCAGGTCGGTCTCCAGCGACGAGAAGCTGATGAACGGGTAGTACGGAAACGTCGTCTTCGTGATCTTGCCGACGCCGATCACGCCGTCGAACTGGATCGTCGCGCCGGGGATCGCGCCGCCCAGCACGCCTTCGCCGAGGAACAGCCGCGCGGGGCGGCTCGGGTCGAGGCTCGCGTTCTGCATCCGGAACGTGCACTGGTTCAGCTTCACCGTCGGCAGCCCCGTCTCGTCGGCCAGCGTGCCGTCGACCACGTTCGCGGGCGCGGTGTCCCGCGTCGGCTGCACGGTACCCGTGGTGGCGGGCACCGGCGACGCGAGGTAGGTCATCCGGTACGTCATCTTCGTCGTGTCGAGCTGCACCTTCACGAGCTCGCCCGACCCCGACCCGCCGATGAACACCGTGTTGTAGTCGATCGTCTGCGGGCACAGCCGGACCACCGGCGCGGGCGGCGGGTCGCCGTCTCCGCCGCATGCGGCCAGCACGGGCGCGAGCGACGCCGCGGCCATCCATTGTTTCAAATTCATAGGATTCCTCTTGAAATTCGATTCGCCGGCGGCGACGCATGCGCCGCCGGTGTGACGTGTTCGATACGGGGTTACTGGACGAACGCGCCGATCGTGAAGAACGGGTTGACCTTGTTGTCGTTGACGACCATCGCGTAGACGTTCCCGGCCGTCACGAGCCAGCCCGTGTCGCCCTTGCCGAAGATCGCCGCGTTGCCGTTCGCGCCCTTCGCGTTGAAGTCCTGCGCGGCCGTCACCCTGATCTTGCCGGGCGTGGCCTGCGTATAGTCCAGCGCGAACTGCGAGGTGACCGACGACGTCTGCGGATCGATGAACGCCGCGGTACTGCCCTGGAACAGCGTGGACGTATAGTTCGCCGCCAGCGTCGACACGGCGGTGCCGTCGTTGCAACTGCCGGCGACCGAATAGAACGCGTTGTTGGCGAAGATGCCGGGCAAATCGGGGTGCGGCACGTTCGGGTTGAAGCTCGGCCCCGCCGACGCCAACTTGTTCCCCTGGCCGCTGGATGTCACGATGCCGCACGCGGAGGCACTGGTTGCGCCGATGTACCCGCCCTTCAGGGAGTTCGCGGCAATCGCCTTCGTCGACGACAGCATCGAGATGCCGACTTCGGCATCGGCGACCGAGGCGAGCAGATTGACCGTATCGACGTGCGTGTAGCCGACACGAATCACGATCGGCACGAGTACGCCGTTCAGCCTGCCGACGATCATGATGCCTTTCGCCTGGCTCGGTGCGATGATCAGCGTCGAGCCCTGCCCCGCGATCGGATACCCCTGCCCCCCGGCCGGATTGCTCACGAATACATTGTCCGCCGATCCGTCCGCGTTCTTGCGCTGCGCCCACGGCGTCCCGGTCGTCTGACACGAGTAGTCGCTGCCCTGCGTGATCGAGCACGAGCCGTCCGCATTCAGCGTCTGATTCCAGTTGACGACGTCGGATTCCCAGCCGACCGCCCCGGTCGGGCTCTGACCATCACCGCCGATGGGCGACAGATGGATGCCGACCTCGTTGTAGTTGCCCGCCACTTTCGTGAAGTCGGTTTCGGTGTCGGTGAAGCCGATGAACGGATAGAAATCGAAGGTGCGCGACGGGACGACACCGAGCGTGATGCCCGGCAGCAGCGGGATACCGGCGAACGCGATCGTCGCCCCCGGAATCCCGCCGCCCACCACGCCATTGCCGACGAACAGCATCGGCGGATCGGCACGGTTGATCGTCACCGAATACGCGCCGTCGCTCGTCGCGCCGCTGTCGAGCACGAACGCGCAACGGTTCTGCTCGGCGGTCGGAAGCGTGGTCGGATGATGGAACGCGCCGCTGATCGTCAGGCCCGCGCGCGTGTTGTTGACTTGCCCTGCCGAGGTCGGCACCGACGATTCGATGAACTGCATCTGGTAGGTGAGCTTCGTCGTGTCGAACTTCACCTTCACGTACTCGCCGCTGCCGGCGCCGCCCGTGTACGTCGTCGTGTAGTCGAGCGCGTCCGGACACAGCTTCGTCACGACGGGCGGCGTCGTTTCGGCGCCGCTCGGCCCGCAGGCGCTGCCCGAGCACTGCGGCACGGTGATCGGCCCCGGATCGTCGCCGCCGCCACAGCCGGCGACGAACGGCAGCGCCAGCACCGCGCACGACAGGATCGCCTTCCGCCATTCAGGAATGCAAATCATCAACCCCTCCTTTTCAGGTACGACAAGTCTCGCCCGGCCGGGCTGCATGGCCCGCCGGTTGGTATCGCGCCGCCGCACGAAGGCGCGGCGCATGACGATGCACGCAGGACCGCCGCGAGGCCGGTCAGGCCCATGCGGCACACGCCGCGACGGCAGACGAACGCGCTCCCGCGGCGCCGTCATGCGGCACGGCGCCGTCGGAACGATCGAAACGGAATTGGGTCGCCGCTACACGGCGAAGTGACGATGCAGGCACGCGACCTGTGTCGCGCCTGCATTCAGCGAAAAATCGGAAAACGACAGTCCCGCTGGGCCCTCGGATAGGCGTCTCATGATTTGGTCTCCATACGTACGCTTGATTCGTTATCGTGATGCGTCGTTTGTCGAGACTATGATCGGACCATTCGCGCAAGTAAATGGATGCAGAGTTCCAAACGACGGAACCCGCGCAATCCTAGCGTTTATACGGTATTTAACAGATTTTCAAACAGCCTTCATTTTATTTGCTCAGACAAATACCCGAGCCGTGGAACACGCGTTTGAACGGCGGCCGCCAATCCGCGCCGAGCCAGGCCAGCCGGGCTTCAGCGGCCCGCGCGCATGTTGCGGCGCAACCTCACACGTCGATGATCGCGAGCGTGCCGTGGCTGCCGGGCAGCACCGCGTGGCGCGTGCCGGCGTGCGCGAGAAACATCTGGCCGGCCCCGACCACGACCGTTTCCGCGTCGACCTCGAGCATCAGCGTGCCGTCGAGCACCAGCAGCCCCTCGTTGTAGTCGTGCACTTCCGCTTCGTACGGCTGCGCATCCATGCGTAGCACCTTGATCCGCGCCGGGCCGACTTCGCCGACGATCGTGGATTTCCATGCGGCCGCCTGCGCGTCCGCCACGGATTTGAAATCGATCAAAGACATGCGCCCCGCTCCGTATCGCCGTGAAAGGAACGCATTATCGCGAGCGCCGCGCGCGCCGTCCCGGTACGGCGCAAGGGCATGCGGGCAGCACAGTCGGCCAGCCGGTCGGGCGGCAACGCGAGCGTGGCCCGATTCCCCGAAAACCCGCCGGATTGTTCGCATCGCTCAAATAAAGCATCGAATCATTGAGCGATATCACGGCAATTCACGCCAATCCGGCACCGGCAGTGCCCGGTCTTCCCATCGGAATGCATTTCGATCTGCCGATTGCTAATATGGCGGTCCCGCGATCCCGCACCACCCTGCCGTTCGACATGACGCCCGTTCGCCATGCCGTGCCCGGTCCCGGCCGCTTCGCAGCGGCGGCGGCGCCGGACATGCGCGGCACCCGCCGTCGCGCCGGGCGGCCGTGCCATCCGTGAGCATGCAACCGATCCTTTCCGTCTCCGACCTCTCCAAGACTTACGCGTCCGGCTTCCAGGCGCTGAAGCACGTGACCCTCGACATCCGCCCCGGCGAGATCTTCGCGCTGCTCGGGCCGAACGGCGCCGGCAAGACGACGCTGATCGGCTCGATCTGCGGCATCGTCACGCCGACCGAAGGCCGCGTGACGGTCGGCGGCCACGACATCCGCGATCAATATCGCGCCGCCCGCGAAATGATCGGCCTCGTGCCGCAGGAGCTGACCACCGACGCGTTCGAAACCGTCTGGGCGACCGTGTCGTTCAGCCGCGGCCTGTTCGGCAAGGCGCCCGATCCCGCGTACATCGAGAAGACGCTCAAGGCGCTGTCGCTGTGGGACAAGCGCGACAACAAGCTGATGACGCTGTCGGGGGGCATGAAGCGCCGCGTGATGATCGCGAAGGCGCTGTCGCACGAGCCGCGCATCCTGTTCCTCGACGAGCCGACGGCCGGCGTCGACGTCGAGCTGCGCCGCGACATGTGGAAGCTCGTCGATTCGCTGCGCGAAAGCGGCGTGACGATCCTGCTGACCACGCACTACATCGAGGAAGCCGAGGAGATGGCCGACCGGATCGGCATCATCCTCGGCGGCGAGCTCGTGCTCGTCGAGGAAAAGCGCGAACTGATGCGCAAGCTCGGCAAGAAGCAGCTCACCGTGCAGCTCGAGCACCCGCTCGCCGACATGCCGCCCGCGCTCGCGCCGTTCGGGCTCGAACGCGCGGAAGACGGCGCCGCGCTCGTCTATACGTACGACTCGCAGCGCGACGACGCGAGCATCGCGAAGCTCATCAACGCGCTCGGCTCGGCCGGCATCGGCTTTCGCGACCTGCACACGACGCAGAGCTCGCTGGAGGACATTTTCGTCAGCCTGATCGACAACCGCCGCAACGGCGTGCAAGGAGCCGGCGCATGAACTGGCAAGGAATTCGCGCGATCTACCGCGCAGAAATGGCCCGCACGCGCCGCACGCTGATGCAGAGCATCATCGCGCCGGTGATCTCGACGTCGCTGTATTTCGTCGTGTTCGGCTCCGCGATCGGCTCGCGCATCAGCGACGTGAACGGCATCGGCTACGGGTCGTTCATCGTGCCGGGCCTCGTGATGCTGTCGCTGCTGTCGCAGAGCATCTCGAACGCGTCGTTCGGCATCTACTTCCCGCGCTTCACCGGCACGATCTACGAGATCCTGTCCGCGCCCGTGTCGTACTGGGAGATCGTGATCGCGTACGTCGGCGCGGCCGCGTCGAAGTCGATCCTGCTCGGCGTGATCATCCTTGCCACGGCCGGCCTGTTCGTGCCGCTGCACATCCTGCATCCGTTCTGGATGGTGCTGTTCCTGGTGCTGACGGCCGTCACGTTCAGCCTGTTCGGCTTCGTGATCGGCATCTGGGCCGACAGCTTCGAGAAACTGCAGCTCGTGCCGCTGCTGATCATCACGCCGCTCACGTTCCTCGGCGGCAGCTTCTATTCGGTCGACATGCTGCCGCCCGCGTGGCGCGTCGTCACGCTGTTCAACCCGATCGTCTACCTGATCAGCGGCTTTCGCTGGTCGTTCTACGGGATCGCCGACGTGCATGTGTGGATCAGCCTCGCCGCGACCGCGCTGTTCCTCGTGATCCTGCTCGCGATCGTCGCGTGGATGTTCCGCACCGGCTACAAGCTGAAGAATTGACGCCGGCGGGCGTCACGCGCGCCGCCCGCCGATGACGCATTTGGGCAAGCAGGCGGCGCTTTTCCTCTGATGCGGCAGTTTGTGGTCGCGTCTACTGAATATGAAGCATCGGGGCCTTGGAGCATGCGCTGCGCGGCCCCTTTTTCATTTCAGAGGACGCCATGCCCGCCGCCACCGCTCCCGCCTCCGCCGCCGCCCGGCTCGAACGCCTGCCGTTCTCCGGCTATCACAAGCGCATCTTCTTCATCATCGCGATCGCGTTCTTCTTCGACTCGGTCGATCTCGGCACGATGACGTTCGTGCTCGGCTCGATCCGCAAGGAGTTCGGGCTGTCGACCGCCGCCGCCGGCCTCGTCGCGAGCGCGAGCTTCTTCGGGATGGTGCTGGGCGCGGCGGTAGCCGGCCTGCTCGCCGACCGTTTCGGCCGCCGGCCCGTGTTCCAGTGGAGCATGGTGCTGTGGGGCGCCGCGTCGTACCTGTGCTCGACCGCGCAGAGCGTCGACGCGCTGATCGTCTACCGCGTGCTGCTCGGCATCGGGATGGGGATGGAGTTTCCGGTCGCGCAGACGCTGCTGTCCGAATTCGTGCCGACCGAGAAGCGCGGCCGCCTGATCGCGCTGATGGACGGCTTCTGGCCGCTCGGCTTCATCACGGCCGGCATCGTCGCGTATTTCGTGCTGCCGCAGTTCGGCTGGCGCACCGTGTTCGCGCTGCTCGCGATTCCGGCCGTGTTCGTGCTCGTCGTGCGCCGCATCGTGCCGGAATCGCCGCGCTGGCTCGAACATGCGGGCCGGCACGCGGAAGCCGACACGGTGATGCACGCGATCGAGGCGAAGGTGATGCGCTCGGCCGGCGTCACGACGCTGCCGCCGCCGTCGCGGCTCGCCGAACCGGCCGCCGCGCGCGGCCGCGGCGCGCTGCGCGAGATCTGGAGCGGCGTGTACCGCCGCCGCACGGTGATGGTGTGGCTGCTGTGGTTCTTCGCGCTGCTCGGCTTCTACGGCCTCACGTCGTGGCTCGGCGCACTGCTGCAGCAGGCCGGCTTCGAAGTCACGAAATCGGTGTTCTACACGGTGCTGATCTCGCTCGGCGGCGTGCCGGGCTTCCTGTGCGCCGCGTGGCTCGTCGAACGCTGGGGCCGCAAGCCGACCTGCATCGCGTCGCTGATCGGCGGCGGCGCGATGGCGTACGCGTACGGCCAGAGCGCGCTGTACGGCGGCAGCACGACGCTGCTGATCGTCACGGGCCTCGCGATGCAGTTCTTCCTGTTCGGGATGTGGGCGGCGCTGTACACGTACACGCCCGAGCTGTACGGCACCGGGGCGCGTGCGACGGGTTCGGGCTTCGCGTCGGCGATCGGCCGGATCGGCTCGCTGATCGGGCCTTACGTGGTCGGCGTCGTGTTGCCGGTGTTCGGCCAGGGCGGCGTGTTCACGCTCGGCGCGCTGTCGTTCATCGCGGCGGCCGTCGCCGTGTGGACGCTCGGGATCGAGACGAAGGGCCTCGCGCTGGAACAACTGGCGGCAGGCGACGATGCGGGCGGCAGCGGCCGGTATCCGGCGGCGGCAGCGGACGAGGCGTCCTGATCGCTAACGTTGGTTTTCAAGCTGCTTCGAGCCGAATCCAGGCACTCGATCTCGACATCGCTCTGCCGATGCACGGTCCGGCGATCACGCAAGACATCCCGCGCGTGCTCGCCGGCGCAATCGCTCACGGCAAAACCGCCGCCGCGTCAGCCGCGGAGGCGGTAATACGACAGGGGTACCGCAGCGGCCGTCACGCGTCGGCGACGACGAACTCTTCGGCCGCCTTGCGCTGGACCGCGGCCATCACGGCCAGTTCGCGCTTGCTGCGCGCGTCGCCGGACACGACACCCGTCGCGTGCTTCGCTTTCGCACCCAGCGGGAAGAAGACGAACGACGCGCCGGCCGGCGCTGCCGGCTCCGCGCGCAGGCGTTTGTTCAGGATTTTCAGGTACTTCTTCTTCGAGACTTCCTTAGCAGCCATGGCGCCCTCCGCGTAAACGTGGTGTGGACCAGCATACCAGCTTTGCCGAGGCGCTCCGTGACAGCGGCCGCGCGAATCGATCTGCTTTAAAATGGAGCCCGCTTACGCGACCTGCCGCACCGCCCGCGGCCGCATGTCCTCATCGGAGCGCTTCCATGCATGTCGAGTTGTTCGCGCAGCATCACGCTTGCCCCGGCTGGCAGGGCGACATGGCCCGACGCATTACCGCATTCGACTGGTCGGCCACCGGGCTCGGCCCGCTCGACGGCTGGTCCGCCAGCCTCGTCGCGGCCGTCCGCACCGTGCTCGCCTCGCCGCTGCCGCTGGTGATGCTGTGGGGCCGCCCCGGCTACATGATCTACAACGACGCGTATGCCGGATTCGCCGGCGGCCGTCACCCGTATCTGCTCGGTCAGCCGGTCGAACTCGGCTGGCCCGAAGTCGCCGATTTCAACCGAAACGTGATGAACACCTGCCTCGCCGGCGGCACGCTGTCCTATCGCGACAAGGCCCTCGTGCTGCTGCGCAGCGGCCGCCCGGAAGATGTCTGGATGGATCTGCACTATAGCCCGCTGCCCGACGACGAGGGTGCACCGGGCGGCGTGCTCGCCGTCGTGGTCGAGACCACCGAGCGCGTGCTCGCCACGCGCCATCGCGATCGCGCGGAAGCGGCGCTGCAGGCCTCCAATGCCGAGCTGCGCGAGCTGACTGAAACGCTCGAACAGCGCGTGACCGACGCGATCGCCGAGCGTGCGGCGATCGAGGAGCAGTTGCGTCACGCCCAGAAGATGGAAGCGATCGGCAACCTGACCGGCGGCATCGCGCACGACTTCAACAACGTGCTGCAGGTGATCAGCGGCAACCTGCAGATCCTCTCCGTCGAACTCGGCGCCCATGCGAGCGCGCAGCCGCGGATCGAGAACGCGAACAATGCCGTGCGGCGCGGCGCGCAACTGGCGTCGCACCTGCTCGCGTTCGCGCGACGCCAGCCGCTTGCGCCGACCACGCTGAACCCGTGCCGGCTGATCGACGGCATGAACGAGATGCTGCACCGCGTGCTCGGCGAAACCGTGCGGATCGTCTCCGCGCTGGCGCCCGACGTCGGCAACGTGCTCGCCGACCGGCACCAGCTCGAAAACGCGCTGCTGAATCTCGCGATCAATGCGCGCGATGCGATGCGCGGCGGCGGCACGCTGACGATCGCCGCGTACAACAGCACGCAGCCCGGCCACGCGGCCGGCACGCGCGGCACAACGATGCCGCCCGGCGAATACGTGACGTTCGAGATCGCCGACACGGGCATCGGCATGACGGCCGACGTGCTCGAACGGGTCTTCGAACCCTTCTTCACGACCAAGCCGGACGGCGAAGGCACCGGGCTCGGGCTCAGCATGGTGTTCGGTTTCGTCAAGCAGAGCGGCGGCCACGTGTCGATCGACAGCACGCCCGGCCAGGGCACCACCGTGCGCCTCACGTTTCCGCGCTGCCACGAGGCAGCCGACGAACCTGCCCGCACGCCGCAGCACGACGCGGTGCGCGGCCGCGAAACGATCCTCGTCGTCGAGGACGATGCGGATGTCCGGCTGACGGTGGTCGACATGCTCGCGCAGCTCGGCTACAAGGTCATCACGGCGTCCGACGGCGAAGCCGCGCTGCGCGTGCTCGACAGCGAAACGCCGATCGATCTGCTGTTTACCGACGTGATCATGCCGGGCCGCGTGAAGGGCGGCGAACTCGGACGCCGCGCCGCGCTGCGCAAGCCGCCGTTGCCGGTGCTGTTCACGTCCGGCTATACGCGCGACGAAATCTTCCACGCGGGGCGGCTCGACCCCGGCGTGATGCTGCTCGGCAAGCCGTACCGGCGCGACGAACTCGCGGCCCGGATTCGCAGCGTGCTCGATGCGCAGCAGGCCGACGCGGCATGACGCATCGCCGATACGGCGCCTTTCGCGATTTCGACCGCCGCTGAATTTTTTGCCCGCGATGTCGATTCCCGTCGCCGTCGCGCGTCGTGTTGTCGTAACCGATCGTTTTGCCGTCGTACCGCCGGCAAACGCCCTATTCCCGTTCAAGGAGAAACGACAATGCGCGTCATGGTCATCGTCAAAGCCACCGCCGATTCCGAATCCGGCCAAATGCCCGACACCGAACTCATGGCTGAAATGGGCCGCTTCAATGAAGAACTCGTGAAAGCCGGCATCCTGCTCGCCGCCGACGGGTTGCGCCCGAGCAGCCACGGCAAGCGCGTGCACTTTTCCGGCAAGAACCGCTCGGTCATCGACGGTCCGTTCGCCGAAACGAAGGAACTCGTCGCCGGCTACTGGCTCTGGCAGGTCAAATCGATGGAGGAAGCCGTCGAATGGGTGAAGCGCTGCCCGAACCCGATGCCCGGCGACTCCGACATCGAGATCCGCCCGCTGTTCGAGATGGAGGATTTCGGCGACGCATTCACGCCGGAGCTGCGCGAGCAGGAAGCGCGGATGCGTGCGGAAGTCGACGCCCGACAGCAGCGCTGAGCGGCAGGCCGGCGGCGCACACGCCCCGGAGGAGCCGGTTGACGAGCCCTGGTCAGTAACGTATCGTTTTGATACGTTACTGACCAGGGCTCGTCATGCATTCCCGTTTCGACCGTTTCCGCTCGACCCCGCTCGGCGCCCAGCTCGAAGCGCTGATCGAGCAGCCCGAGCGCTATCTCGAGTTCGCGGCGCTGTCGCGCGTCGGCGTCGCCGCGATCGGCGCGATCCAGGACGAGATCGCGCACAAATTCCCCGAAATCGAAACCGACACGACGGCCCGCCAGTTCTGCGGCGCGATGGTCGCCGACGTGATGCGCCGCCGCGGCCACGAGGTCGTGCAGGCGCGCGGCCGGCTCGGCGGTGCGCTGTTCAGCTATGGCGCGGTGTTCAGCGCGTGCCCGCACCGGCTGCCGTTCGCCGACGTCGTCGCCGCGCTGGCGCGCATGCCGGCCCGGCTCGCCGCCTATGCGGCGCATGTGCCGGCCGCGCTGGCCACGCGCCGCCCGGCCGGCACCGGCTTCTCGCTGGTCGAACATGCGTGCCACCTGCGCGATCTCGATGCGGTGTTCGCCGCGCGCATCGACGCCGTGCGCAGGGCCGAGCTGCCCGTGATCGAGTCCGTCGACGGCACCGCGCTCGCCGCGCAACGCGACTACCTCGCGCAGCCGCTCGATCTCGCCGTCGCGGCGTTCGTCAGCGGGCGCGCCGCGCTGTGCGCCACCGCGGCCGCGCTGGAGCCGGCGCAACTCGCACGCTGCGGACTGCGCGACGGCATCCGCCGCATGTCGCTCGACGAACTCGTGCGCGAGCTGCTCGACCACGATCGCACGCACGGGCTCGAACTCGACGAACTGCTCGCCGAACTCGAATTGCCGCCGCTTCCTTCAGCACACGCCGCATGATCCAGCCCACGCCCGTCGTCTTCATTCACGGTTTCATCGGCACGTTCGACGTGCGCGGATGGAACGGCCCGCATCTGCGCCCCGACCTGCTCGGCTACGGCGTGCATCGCGCCGCGCCGCCCGACACGATCTCGCTTGCCGCGCAGGTCGAGCATGTGCGACAAACCGTCGAGATGCACTTCGGGATGCAGCCGGTCGATGTCGTCGGCCATTCGGTCGGCGGCGCGATCGCGATGCTGTTCGCGCATGCGCACCCCGAACGCGTGCGGCGCATCGTCAACGTCGAAGGCAACTTCACGCTCGACGATGCGTTCTGGTCGGCATCGGTCGGCCGCATGACGCCCGGCGAAGCCGACACAATGCTCGACGGCCTGCGCGCGGCCCCGCTCGACTGGCTGCGCGGCGCGATAGACGCACCGTCGCCGGGCCAGCTCGACGACGCACGCCGCTGGCTCGCGCATCAGCCGGCATCGACGCTGCGCGCGATGGGCCGCTCGGTGGTCGACACGACCGGCGATGCGGGCTACCTGCCGGCGCTCGCACAGGTGTTCGACCGTCATCGCGTGTGGCTGATCGCCGGCGAACGCTCGCGCGCGGGCTGGCACGTGCCGGCCTTCGCGCTCGCACGCTGCGCCGGCTTCGACACGATCGCCGGCTGCGGGCACCTGATCGCGGCCGAGCGGCCCGACGCATTGCGCGCCACCCTCGAACGCATCGTAGGCGAGCCGTCTGCCTGACAACCCGTAGGATTCGCCGAAATATGGTTGAAAGGCGCGGTTGCTAGAGTCGCCGGAACAGGGTTTTCCCGGCATCCGGCCGGACTGGATCGACACATGCAAGGATCGATGCGCCTGGCACGTACTTTCTGGCTGCTTCTGCTGCTCGCCGTCACGAGCCCTGCCTTCGCCTTTCACGCGCGGGTCGTCGCGATTCCGAGCGCCGCGATGAGCGAAACGCTCAAGGCCACCATCGTGCTGCCCGACGATTACGCGCGCGACAACCACGGCGAGCGTTACCCCGTCGTCTATCTGCTGCACGGCTCGGGCGGCGACCATACCGACTGGACGTCGAACACGCACATCGCCGCGCTCGCCGACCGTTATCACGTGATCCTCGTGATGCCCGACGGCGGACACGAAAGCTGGTACATCGACAGCCCGTTCGATTCGGGCAGCCGCTACGAGACCTTCGTCGGCGATGAAGTCGTGTCCTATGTCGACCTGCATTTCCGCACGATCGCCACCCAGCATGCGCGCGCGATCACCGGGCTCAGCATGGGCGGCTTCGGCGCACTGCGCATCGCACTCGACCGGCCCGAGACGTTCGGCGCGGTCGGCAGCATCAGCGGCGCGGTCGATCCGCGCTGCTGCACGGACGAGCCGGGGATCGCCCACGTGTTCGGCGATCCCGACCGCCATCCGTCGTTCTGGAACCGCAACGTGATCGCCGAAAGCGCGCGGGCGTTCGTGCGCGCGCATCTCGACCTGACGATCGATTGCGGCCGCGACGACGCATTCGTCGACTCGAACCGCACGCTGCACGAACGGCTCGTCGCGCTCGGCGTGCCGCACGACTATGCGGAGCGCCCGGGCGGCCATACGTGGGATTACTGGGCGAATGCGATCCGCTACCAGATGCGGTTCTTCGCGACGTCGTTCCAGCATCGCGGTTACGCGTCTCGTGCCGCGCCGTCCGCGCCGGGCATGACTCGCGCGGGCTGACGCACGGCTAGCCTTTAGCCCTTACAGCGGCCGCTATCCGGTCGCAGGCTGCCAGGCCTGAAAATCGAAACGGGATGATGGACCGGCACGTCGGGCAACACACCCCGGCAAGAAGATGAACGCGCGCCGCCCGACGCGCGAAAAGAGAAACGACGAAGCCGTCAGTTGCCGTGCGTGGTGTCCGCGCCGACGACGCGATCGAAGAATTCCTGCGCACGCGCCAGCTCGTCGAGCGCGCGATCGAGACGCGACATCGCGCGGGCGTATTCGGCCGACGAGCCGTCGTCGTCGCTTTCGCCGCGCACCGCGCGAAACGCCTGGTCGACGTTGCGCGTCGCTTCGACGAAGCGTTGTGCGGCCTGTGCTTCCGGCGAACAGATGTGGGTCGACATCGACACTCCTCCCTCGGGATTGCAGTGTGAAGCACGCCGACGCTCAGTGTGCGTGGTACGCATGTCGGCGGCGTGAACCACGAGCCGCCGCGTGTCGACGCATCGGCCGCCGCACCGCGCGCTTCGTGCCGATTGTCGCTCCGCGCTCGCCGATCCGCTACGGCGAGATTGCAACAAATTCTTGCGCGAACGGCGTCGTGCGTGGCGTCACGCGCGCCCGACGCGCGGATGCGCCAACCCCGCGAACGCGGCCGCTTCGCCCGGCGACAGGTCGAACAGATCGCCGGTGAGATCGCGCGGATGCTCGGCCGCGGGCCGGTTGCGCAGGCGCGCGACATGCGTGGGCGCGACATACGCGGCGGCCGTTTCGAGCGGCGGCACGTCGAACAGATCGCGCGTGACGCCGCGCACGGCATCCGTCGGCGAACGGCCGCGCAGGCGCGCGACCAGCTCGACGAAGCGATCGAAATCGCCCGCGCGCGTGGCCTTGTTCACTTCCGCGAGATCGCGCGCCTTCAGCACGCACGGCTGCGCAAGCCGCACGAAATACGGCGCCTCGAGCTCGACCGACAGCGCGAGCGGATAGCTCTTGCCCGTCTGCTCCTTCGCCCGCCCGATGCAGTCGACCACGGCCGCCCCTTGCGCGGCGCCCAGCGGCTTGCCGGTGCTCACGCTGCGCAGGTGGTCGGGAAACACGCGCAACTGCGTGCCGACCGTCAGCGCGGTGGACGACGCGCACACGAGCGCGTAGTGCTGCTCGCGACGCCGGCCCGACGGCAACGTCGAGCGGCTGGCGATGAACGTATGCGGCGGCAACGGCCGCACCTGCCCGCTGGCGTCGACCCACGCATTCCACAGCAGCGCGTCCTTGCGCGCGCCCGCACGCGGACGCGACGCGACCGGCGAAAACAGTGCGAGCAACGAACCCGTGCGATGCGCGGCGACCTGCGCGCTGCTGCCGAGCGGCTGGTTGATGCCCCACAGAAAACGCCCGCCCCCGAGCCGGCGCTCCCATTCCTTGCGGAGCACGACGGTCGGCAGTTCCTCGCCGGACTCGGTACCGATCTTGGTCCAGCAGAACGTGGGAGGGAGGTGTTTCAGTGTCATCAACTTTCTCGGGATACAGCCTCGCTGCTGACAGCAAGCCCATTCAACAGCCGTAACTGTATAGGTATAATGCATCGCATGGAAGCCCCGGACCAGGATTTTCCCGTTCAAGACCTGTTGCGCCGCCTGATGGCAGACACACGCTCGTCCAGCGAAATCGCGCGACTTTCCGGGGTCAGCCAGCCCACCGTATCGCGCCTTCGGCTGTCGAACGGGCACCGGCTGCGCCGTAGCGCGCCATTCAACAAGCTATGCAGTTTCTATGGGGTCGACACCGAGCCGTCGCGCCGCCGGTACAACGACCTGCTGCGCGACGCGATCGTCGACGCGTGGGACGGCTCGGACGAGCACGGGCGCGCGCTGCTGGTCGTGATTCAGGGGCTGAAGGATTTGCAGGCGAAGGCGGATGACGGGTAATCGCGGCAACGTACCCGGTCATTCATCAAGATTGAACGTGATCGGCACGCGCGCTCGCATCGGCGTCGGCGCGCCGTTTTCTATATGCGCGGCGCAGCGGCTTGCCAGCACCGCATCGCGCGCCGCGGCATCGAGGCGCGGATAGCCGCTGCCGGCGGCAGCGACACGCGCGGCGACCACCCGGCCGCATCGGTTTCCGGTTCGACGAGCGCGGTGCCGCGTTCGCCCCTGCCGTCGCCCCTGCCGTCGCCCGGACCGCGCCTCGTCAGCAATCGCACGCCGCGCCGCATTGCGCGAGCGAATTCTCCTTGCTGCGAAAAACCAGCGGCTGTTCGTCGCTCGGCGCACGACGTCGCGCGAACTGCACGGCCTGTTCGACCTGACCGTGATGGGCGGACTTCGCACACACCGGATCGGCCTCCCGCGGGTCGCCGGCCAGCAGGTAGGCCTGACACCGGCAACCACCGTGATCCGCATGCCGCTCGTCGCACGTACGACACGGCTCGCGCATCCAGTCGTCGCCGCGAAACGCGTTGAACGCGTCGCTGTCGTACCAGATGTCCCGCAGTGAACGGTCGCGCACGTTCGGCAACGCGAGCCCCGGCAGCGACCGCGCGGCATGGCACGGCAGCGCGGTACCGTCCGGCGCGACGCCGAGGAACACCGAGCCCCAGCCGTTCATGCAGGCCTTCGGGCGGCGCTCGAAATAGTCGGGCACGACGAACAGGATCTTGCAACGCTCGCCGATCAGCTTGCGATAGCGGTTGACCGTGTCCTCCGCCTCGCGCACCTGCTCGACGGTCGGCATCAACTGGTCGCGATTGAGCATCGCCCAGCCGTAGTACTGCGTGTTCGCGAGCTCCAGGTAATCGGCGCCGAGATCGAGCGCCATCTCGATGATCTGCCCCACGTGCGGCAGGTTGTAGCGATGCAGCACGCAGTTGAGCACCATCGGGTAACCGTGCGCCTTGATCAGCCGCGCCACGTCGCGCTTCAGTTCGAACGTGCGTGTGCTGGTCAAGAAATCGTTTAGCTCGCGCGTCGAATCCTGCAGCGACAACTGGATGTGGTCGAGCCCGGCGGCCTTGAGCCGCTCGATGCGCGCGACGTTCAGCCCGATGCCCGACGTGATCAGGTTCGTATAGAAGCCGAGCCCGCGCGCATGCGCGACGAGCGTCTCGAGGTCGCCGCGCTGCAGCGGCTCGCCGCCCGAGAAGCCGATCTGCGCGGCGCCGAGCGCGCGTGCGTCGCTGATGACCGTGCGCCACGCATCGGTATCGAGTTCCGCGCCGTGCGTCGCGAAGTCGACCGGGTTGTAGCAGAACGCGCAGTGCAGCGGGCAGCGGTACGTGAGTTCCGCGAGCAGCCACAGCGGCGCGGACGGACGGGAAGTATCGGGCGTCATGTCAGTCGAGCCAGCCGCGCAGTCGCGCATGATCGAGAAAACGGTACACGTCGGTCGCGAGATCCGATTGCATGAACAGGCGTTCGAGCTCGCCGATGATGTCGTCCAGTTCGCGCGTGCCGTCGCAGCGCGCGAGAATCTCGCCGGCGCTCGGGTTCAGCTTGACCATGCCCTCCGGATAGAGCAGCACGTACGCATCCTGGGCTGCCTCCCATTGCAGGCGGTACATGCCCCTGAGGCAGGGGCGCAGCGGCACGCCGCTGGCGGCTTCGATCGCGTTCATAACGGGTAGGCCTTTTCGACGGCGTCGAGCATCGACCACAGGATGTCGAGCTTGAATTGCAGAATGCCGAGCGCGCGCTGCTGCGCGTCCGGTGTCGTGAAATGCGCGAGCGTCACCGCGAGCCCATGCTCGACGTCGCGCTGCGCGAGCGGCACGCGGCTGCGGAAGTAATGCAGCCCGGCCGGTTCGATCCACGGGTAATGCGACGGCCAGCCCGCGAGCCGGTCGAGATGGATCTGCGGCGCGAACATCTCGGTCAGCGACGAGCACACGGCTTCCTGCCAGGGCGCGCGCCGCGCGAAGTTCACATACGCATCCACCGCGAAACGCACGCCCGGCAGCACGTGTTCGAGCGACCACAGCTCGTCGCGCGTCAGGCCGCACGCTTCGCCGAGCCGCACCCACGCCTCGATGCCGCCTGCGTTGTCGCCCTGCCCGTCGTGGTCGATCAGCCGCTGAATCCAGCGGCGCCGCGTCTCGCGGTCGGGGCAGTTCGACAGGATCGCCGCATCCTTGAGCGGGATGCAGATCTGGTAGTAGAAGCGGTTCGCGACCCAGCCGCGGATCTGCGTGGGCGAACAGGCGCCGCTGTTGAGCCGCCGGTTGAACGGATGATGAATGTGATAGCGCGATTCGAGCGCACGCAGGCGCGCCTCGAATTCGGTCGCGGTCCAGGGCGTCGCGTGCAACGCCGTAGCGGGGATCGGTGCGTTCATCGTCAGACCTGGAATTGCATGCCGTCGTGCGCGACGTCGATGCCGTGCGCGCGCAGGTGCGCATGCTCGACGGAATGCGGATCGAGAATCGGGTTCGTGTTGTTGATGTGCGTGAGCACCTTGCGCGTGCGCGCGGGCAGCGTGTCGAGCCAGTCGATCATGCCGGGCTGCCCGGGTTCCGCGCACTGCGCGAGATGCCCCATGTCCGAAGCGTGCTTGCCCGACAGGCCGAGATCGATCATCTCGGTGCCGGTCCAGAACGTGCCGTCCACCAGCACGAGATCGGCGCCGTCCATGGCCGCGCGCACGTCGTCGGTGACCGACGCGAGCCCCGGCGCATAGAACGCGCGCCGCCCGCTCGCGACGTCCTCGATCGACAGCGCGATGTTGTCGCCGGGCGCGGCCGACGCGCGTCGCGGCGAATAAGGCGGCGGCTTGCTGTCGACGGCGATCGCGGTGAAACGGATGCCGCGCGCCGCCGGCACCGCGAACGGCTCGCCGGGCACGATCGTGTGCGCGGCGACGCCGCAGTAATGGCCGAGCAGCGGCACGAGCGGCAAGCCGGTCGACAGGTCGTCGAGCACCGGCGCGCTCGCGTAGAGCGGCAGCGGCGTCGAACGCTCGCGCAGCATCAGCAGGCCCGTCACGTGATCGATCTGCGCGTCGCACAGCACGACGGCGGCGATGCCGCTGTCGCGGATCGCGCGCGCCGGTTGCAGGTCCGGCGCCGCGCGCAACTGGGAAAGAATGTCGGGCGACGCATTGACGAGGACCCAGTCGACGCCGTCGTCGCTGACCGCGATCGACGACTGCGTGCGCGACAGCACGTGGCCGCTTCCGCTGCGCGCACGACGGCAGTTCGCGCAATTGCAGTTCCATTGCGGCAGCCCGCCGCCGGCTCCCGAGCCGAGTATCTTGATCTTCATGGGCGTCAGCTCCCGAGGCCGCCCGCGCCGACCACGGCGAAGCGGGCGGCACGCACGGCGATCAGCGGTTGGCGATGTACATCGTGATTTCGAAGCCGAAGCGCAGGTCGGTGTAAGACGGTGTCGTCCACTGCATGGTGTGTCTCCTGTTGAGTTGATGAGTTGATGCGTTGCCGGATGAATCGAACGACCGCGGCAAGCGAGCGGTCGATTTCTATTCAGCAAGGAGCGTGCCGAACGCGTATTGCGGCGGCGCGGCGGCGGTAGACGGCCGCCATCCGGGCATCGAGGCGGAATCCTTACGAATAGCCGACACGATCCGCGCGAATGCGGTCCGCCACCCCGGCGGCACGATGTCCGCGAGTGGTCACAAGTGTTGAATCGTTGAACACCGGTGTTGCAAGTTGACACACCGGCTGTGACAGGTCGCGCACCGCGCGACGGCCGCGCGCGTCAGTCTTCGTCGGACGACGGCTGGCGTCCCGCGTCGGCGGCCGGCATCTTCCGGTAGATCGTGTTGCGCGAGACGCCGAGCGCGCGCGCCGCGGCGGACACGTTGCCGCCATGACGCGCGAGCGCGGCGGCGATCGCGGAGGCGGCGACGTCCTGCAGGCGCGCGTCGGCGGGCGGCAACGCGTCCGCGACGCAAGGGCCGGCGCTCGCCGCGGCAGGCGAATCGGGCGCCGCCTGCCCTGCGTGCCCGACGTGCGCATCGCCGCGCCGCAGGTCGTCGAAGAAGTCGTCGGGCAGGTGCTCGCGCCGGATTTCGCCGTCGTCGTCGACCATCGCGGCCGCCGTGCGCAGCAGGTTGCCGAGCTGGCGGAAGTTGCCCGGCCACGTGCACCGCACGAACAACTCCATCACGTCCGGCGCCACCGACAGCGGCGGCCGGCCCGGGCCCGCGAACGCTTCGCGCTGCAGCATCTTCTGCACGACGACCGCGAGATCCGTGCGGTCGCGCAACGGCGGCAGGCGCACCACGAGGCCGTTCAGCCGGTAGTAGAGATCCTCGCGGAAACGGTTCTGCGCGATCATCTCGCGCAAGTCGCGGTGCGTCGCGCAGATGATCGCGATGTCGACGGCGATCGTCTTCGTCGACCCGAGCGGGTTGACGAGGCGCTCCTGCAGCACGCGCAGCAGCCGCACCTGCAGCGGATACGGCATGTCGCCGATCTCGTCGAGGAACAGCGTGCCGCCGTTCGCCTGCAGCAGCTTGCCGATCGCCCCCTTGCGGCGCGCGCCGGTGAACGCGCCCTCCTCGTAGCCGAACAGCTCGGACTCGATCAGCGTCTCCGGAATCGACGCACAGTTGACCGCGACGAACGGCGCGTCGCGGCGCGGCGAGTCGTTGTGGATCGCCTGCGCGAGCAGTTCCTTGCCGGTGCCGGTCTCGCCGGTGATCAGGATCGGGATGTCCTTGCCGATCACCTTGCGCACCTTCGCGATCACGCTGGCGACCTGCGCATCGCCGGTGTCGAGATAGTTGAGCCGCGACAGGCCGGCCGACGTGCCCGCCGCCGGCGCGGGCACCGCGTTCGCGCGCGCGGCCGGCGCGCCCGCGTCGTGGACGTCCGTCGGCCGGCTGCCTTCGGCGAGCGTCGCGCGGCGGAAGTGCACGCGCGCGCAGACCACCGCGCCGTTGCCGAGATTGAGCATCAGGTGCCGGTCGGTGCTCGCGCGCATGCGGTCGATCAGCTGGGCGCTGGTGACGTCGAACAGCGACGACAGCGTGTGCGCGCGCAGCGCGGCGAGCGGCATGCCGAGCTGGAACTGCGCGCTGCGATTGGCCGACAGGAAGCGGCCATCGGCGGTGAACGCGACGATCCCCTCCATCAGCGTGCCGAGAAATTCGGGGCGGCCATGGAACGACACCTGCAGCGTTTCCTGAAAGGTCGTCGTAAACAGGTGATTCTCGATCATCTGCACCGACATCTTCGCGAGCGCCATCGTGTGCTGGTGATAGCTGCGGTGGTCGCCCGTCACGTCGAGCACGCCGATCGCGTCGCCGTACGGATCGAGGATCGGCACGCTCGAACAGGTCAGGAAGCGGTTCGCGGCCAGGAAGTGCTGGTCGCCGTGGACGACCATCGGGCACAGCTCGGCCAGCGCCGTGCCGATCGCGTTGGTGCCTTGCCGGTTCTCCGCCCAGTTCGCGCCCGGGCGCAGCGCGACCTTCTCCGCGCGGCGCAGGAAATCGTCGTCGCCGATCGAATGCAGGATCAGCCCTTCCGCATCGGTCAGCACGATCATGCTCTGCGTGTTGACGATCTGCTCGTGCAGCGTCTCCATCACCGGCATCGCGTGTACGCACAGCACCCGGCTCTGCTCGCGCTTGAGCACCAGCGCCGCGTTCGACAGCACGTCGTAGTCGGGCCGCGCCGATACCTGCAGGCCGAACGTCTCCGAGCGCTCATGGGCCTTCTGGATCGACGGCGCGGGCCAGCCGGCGGGATGCGCGGCCCGTGACCCGGCCGCCTGCTCTACGTCATCGCGCATTGTCTCCTCCGGGGGATCCTTCCGGTCAACTGCCGGACTCTTTGCCGTCACTGCAAGCAAGCATCGGGCCACGCTGGCGCCACGCAACGAAACTGAAAGGACGATGTAATGAATCGACCGGGCGCAGCGGCGGCGTGTCGCGTCAGGCGACGGCCTGCCTTCGTGATACCGTGATTTCCCGACGCGTGACTACCCGTGCGAATCCGGATCTTCGCGGCGGGCGCGCTTCTGGCGCGCTTCTCGCTTTGTCGCAGGGCAGGCCCGGCCACCGTCCGGCCGCCGAAAGTTCCCCCTTCCGAACCCTATCGACAGACATGACGCGTCGCCCGACTCGATCCACGCCATCGCTCGCGCCGCGGGCCTTGCCCGATACGCCGGCGTCACCGGCCCCGCCCGTACACAGGCGCCTGCACCGCGACGCGCAATCGATCGCCTTCGCCGTGGCCGGCGCCGCGCAGGGCCATCCGGTCGTCGTGCTGCACGGCGGGCCCGGCAGCGGCAGCCAGGCCGGCATCCTGCGGCTGTTCGACCTCACCCGCGTGCGCGTCGTGCTCGTCGATCAGCGCGGCGCGGGCGCGTCGGGGCCGCGCGGCGGCACGCGCCACAACGACACCGCGCGGCTGATCGCGGATCTGGAGGCGGTGCGCGAGCAGCTCGGCATCGCCCGCTGGGGCGTCGTCGGCGGCTCGTGGGGCGCCGCGCTCGCGCTCGCGTATGCGGGCACGCATCCGGCGCGGGTGACGGGCGTCGTGCTGCGCGGGCTGTTCCTGACGTCGCCACGCGAAGTCCGCGGGCTCTTCATGACTTCCCGCACGCGTGCGCCGCGCGAATGGCGGCGCCTGCATGCAGCGGCCGGCGGCGGCCGGCCGGATCACCTGCTGTCGCGCTGCGCTGCCGGGCTGCGCCCCGGCGCGAACACAGCCCGCCAGCGCGCAGTGGCGCTCGCGTGGCACGCATACGAAAGCGCGATCCTCGCATCGGCACGCACGCGCCGCTCGCCCGTGCATGCGGTCCGTTCGAACCAGACCGTCGGCCGTCTGATCGACAAATACCGGGTCCAGGCGCACTACCTGCAACACGACTGCTGGCTCGGCGAGCGCCGCGTGCTCGCGCTCGCGCGACGGGCCGCACAGGCGCGCGTGCCGCTGTTCGCCGCGCACGGGATGCACGATCCCGTTTGCCCGGTCGGCAACGTCGAACGCCTCGCGCGGGCCGCACCCGAAGCGGAAATCGAACGCGTGCAGGCCGGGCATCTCGCAAGCGACCCGGCATTGGCGCGCAGCGTCGCACGCGCCGTCAATGCGATGTTCGCGACGGTGCCGCTCACGTAACGGCCCCGCACTCGCTCGTGTCATGACGCGACGACACATGCAAGCGCGCCACACACGGCCACGCGCCGCTCAATCCCACGCATAGCGCACGCCGACCCACGCACCGCGCGGCGCGCCCGGCCCGACGAACTGCTCATTCACCGGATGGGCGCCGTCGAACGTATGGTTCGGCCCGTTGAAGAAATTCTGGCCGAGTGCGCCGAAGCTCGCGTAGCGCTTGTCGAGCAGGTTCGTCACGCTCGCGAACACCTCGAACCGCTTCGTGATCCGGTAACGCATGTCGAGATCGACCAGCACGTAGCCCGCGATCCGGCCGTTCACGTCCCCGTTGTTCTCGTCGCCGCGTGCGTACACGCCGCCGCGCCAGGTCACGTTCGCGCCGATGTCCCACGCGGGCGTCGCCGCGTAGTCGAGCCGCAGTTTCACCGTATGCGCGGGAATGCCGGGGATGCGGTCGCCCGGCTTGACGGTCACGTTGCCGTTCGCGTCGGCCGCCGAATTCGCCGGGCTGTGTTCGGTCCACGACGAGCGGTAGGTCGCGTCGACATAGCTGTACGACAGCCCGACACCGAGCGGGCCGACCCGCGTGCGGCCAGCGAGCTCGATACCCTGCCGCCGCGTATCGCCGACGTTGCGGAAGTAGCCCTGCGCGCTGGCCGGGCTGCTGATGAACTGGATATCGTCGGTCAGCGTCGTGCGATAGGCGGCGGCGCTCCAGGTCGTCGCCCCGCCGATGCGGCCGCGCATGCCGGCCTCGAACGTCTTCGAGATCACCGGTTTGAGCGCCGGGTCGGCGATGAAGTCGTTCGGCAGCGAACACGGCGCGGCCGGGTCCGCGCACGCGAGCTCGATCGCGGTCGGCGAACGCATGCCTTCGTTGTACGTCGCATAGGTGGTGAAGCCCGGCACCGGGTTCCAGTTGAGCCCGACGGCCGGGTTGAAGCGCGAGAACACATGGCTGCCGTCGAGCAGCGGCTGCACGCCGCTCTCGTCGCCGATCCGCGCTTTCGACCAATCGTAGCGGCCCGACAGCGTCAGCGTCCAGTGCGGCGTCAGCGACAGCGCATCGCTCAGGTACACACCGACGTTCGCATTGCGCGTCTTCGCGCTGGTCTGCGGAACGAAATCGCCGATGCCGATCGCCGCGCGCGCATCGGTAAACGATGCGTCCTGCGACGACGCGACGTAGCTCGAATTCGCGACATCGGCCGAGACGCCCGCGACCAGCCGGTTCGCCATCCCGCCGAGCTTGCCGAGCAGCGTGAGCTGCACGCTGCCGCCGTAGCTGTCGGTGACGATCGTCGATTGCGCATTGCTGCCCTGCACCGTGTCGACCGTGCCGTCCTCGTCCACCGATCCGTAGTCCGTATTGTTGTTGCTGCTCGTGTTGGTGTTGCGCAGGTGCCGGTAGTACGCGTTGCCGCTCAGCTCGACGTGTTCGCCGAAAAATCGCTCGCCCGACAGCGTCAGGTAGCCGGCGCTGTTGCGGTTCCGGTCCGGATACGTATACGCCTGCTTCCGGTTGTCGAGGAACGAGCGCGGGATCGTCTGGGTGCCGGACAGCGTGTTGTCCGCGCCGCCCGCGGCAATCGACAGCGTCGTGTCCGCATCAGTGTAGCGCAGCTTGCCGAACGCCTGCCGCACGCGGCTCGCGTTATGGTCGGCCCAGCCGCCGTCGTTCGCGACGTTCGCGGTCGCGTAGTAGTCGAGGTTCGAGCCGATCGTGCCGCCCTGCTCGACGCTGGCGGTCTTGCGGCCCCATGAGCCGCCCGACACCTCCGCTTCGCCGCCCGGGTTCGACCTGCCGTTCTTCGTCGTGATCGCGAGCGCACCGCCGAGCGTGTTGAGCCCGTACACCGGGTTGGAGCCCGGAATCAGCTGCACGCGGTCGATCGCCTGCGTGGGCAGGATGTCCCAGTTCACGACGTCGCCGAACGGCTCGTTCACGCGCACGCCGTCGACGAACACCGACAACCCCTGCGGCGTGCCGAGCAGCGGCGACGCGGTGAAGCCGCGATAGTTGACGTCCGCCTGATACGGGTTGCCCTGCGCGTCCGAGATCGTCACGCTCGGCAGGTTCGCCGCGAAGAAATCGGTGAGCGTCGCGCGGTGCTGCGCGTCGAGCTCCGTCGCACGCACGCTCTGCACGTTCGCCGGCACTTTCGACAGCGGCGTGCCGATCCCGGGCAGCGGCGTCGTGCCGACGACGACCACCGCGGGCAGCACGATGGCCGGCGGCTCGGCCGGCGCGATCGCGCCGCCGTCGGGCTGCTGCTGCGCGCGCACGCTGCCGGGCGGCAGGCCGAACAGCGCCAACGTGCCAACGGTCACGCCAACGCATCGCGCACGCCGGCCACGCCGCATCGCGCCGTACCATCCGGCGGCCTTTGGTCTCCTGATCATTCCGTTGTCTCCGCACTTGTATTTCGCCGGGCCGTGCGATGCACCGCGCGGCGACGGGTTGTCGCGACACCGGCGTGCGAGAACCGTGCCAGCGCCGCGAGCACGAGCAGCGCGCGCTGCGCCGCACATCGCTTCGGAACGGCACGCGTGCGACCGATTCGCCGCTGTCCCGCGGACTGCACCACCTGTCATGTTTGGCAACACTTCGCGCGCGCCGGTGTACCTGAATGCAACACCTGCGTCGACGTCATGACGCGCACCGTCGCTCGGCGCATCACCCGCGATGCGTCCGCGTGCCGCGCCGCACCGGCTTCCGGCCGCGATGGCATGCGACTTGCGTAACGGGCAGTGCACTCGGCCCGGAAACCCCAACCGTGCCGGCGCGACGCAACGTTCGCGGCGGTGCGACCACAATGACCCAGGAGACAACCATGAAGAAACTCTCGGCTTCAGCGAGCCGGCTGGCGACGATCGGCATCGCGGTGGCGGCCGCCGTCGCGCTGAACCCCGGCCTCGTCGAAGCGGCCGCGGATTACCCGGCCGTGACCTACCAGCGCCTGACCGATGCACACGGCGACCCGGGCTGGCTGACCTACTACCGCACCTACGACGGCCGCTCGCATTCGCCGCTCAAGCAGATCGACACGTCGAACGCGAAGGATCTCAAGCAGGTGTGGGCGTACAAGTTCCCCGCCGACCTGAAGCAGGGCTTCGAGGCCACGCCGATCGTCAACGGCAACTACCTGTTCGTGACGACGCCGAAGGACAACGTCTACGCGTTCGATGCAAAGACCGGCAAGCAGCTGTGGAAATACGAGCCGAAGCTCGGCGCGGCCTCGTTCAAGACCGCGTGCTGCGACGTCGTCAACCGCGGCGTCGCGCTGTACGGCAAGAACGTCTACATCGCGATGCTGAACGGCGAAATCGCGGCGCTCGACGCGCAGACCGGCACGCTCGTGTGGAAGAAGCAGATGTTCGAGCCGGGCCTCGGCTACGCGTTCTCGCTCGCGCCGCTCGCGATCGACGGCGCGATCGTCGTCGGCACGTCCGGCGGCGAATATGGGATTCGCGGCTACATCGCCGCGCTGAATCCGGAGGACGGCTCGCAGGTCTGGAAACGCTACACGATCCCCGCCGCCGGCGAAAAGGGCGCGGAAACCTGGCCCGACGGCATGCAGAGCCATGGCGGCGGCGCCGCGTGGCTCACCGGCACCTACGACGCCGCGTCGCGCACGCTGTACTGGGGGGTCGGCAACCCCGGCCCGTGGCTCGCGGCGCTGCGCCCCGGCGACAACCTGTATTCCGACTCGCTGCTCGCGCTCGATGCGAAGAGCGGCAACCTGAAGTGGCACTACCAGTACACGAACAACGACACGTGGGACTACGACGGCGTGAACGCGGCCGTCCTCGCGGACATCAAGTACAAGGGCAAGGACTACGACGCGATCATCCACGCCGACCGCAACGGCTTCTTCCACGCGATCGACCGCACGACCGGCAAGCTGATCTACGCGACGCCGTTCGTGAAGGCGCTGTCGGTCACCGGCTACACGGACGACGGCAAGCCGATCCAGGACGCATCGAAGTTCCCGAAGGCCGGCACGACGATCGAAACGTGCCCGAGCTTCCTCGGCGGCAAGAACTGGTGGTCGATCTCGTACGACCAGGAACGCAACATCGCGGTCGTGCCGGCGCTGCATGCGTGCATGAGCCTGACCGGCAAGTCGGTCAGCTACATGGAAGGCCTGCCGTATCTCGGCGAAGGCTTCGAGATCAAGCCCGAGCCGGGCAGCGAAGGCTACGGCGAACTGACGGCCATCGATGTGAACACCGGCAAGAAGCTGTGGAGCCACTGGTCGAAGAAGCCGTGGAACGGCGGCGTCGCGACCACCGCGAGCGGCCTCGCGTTCAGCGGCTCGCTCGACGGCCACCTGTACGCGTTCGACACGGCGACCGGCAAGGTGCTGTGGGAAAGCCCGCAACTGGCGAGCGGCATCATCTCGCAGCCGTCGGTGTATGAAGTCGACGGCAAGGAGTATGTCGCGGTGCTCGCCGGCTACGGCGGCGCGAACCCGATCTGGGGCGGCCCGATGGCCGACATCGCGAAGGACGTTCCGCGCGGCGGCACGCTCTACGTGTTCGCGCTCAACTGACCCGGCGCCACGCCCGAGTCGCGCCCGCATGCGCCCGATGCGGGCGCGACGCCCCACCCGCTTCAACCGGACACCGACCATGAATACTCGCCTCACTTCCGTTACCGTCGCCAGTCTGCTCGCCGTGGGCGTGGTGCTGACACCGGCAACCGCATCGGCCGGCGTGCGCGTCTGCACGCTGCCCGGCAGCCCCACCACGGCGCTCGATCGCTCCGTCGCGCGCGAAGTGTTCCGCACCGCGGGCATCGCCGCGACCTTCAACACACGCGGCGTCGACGACAACGGCGACGACGACGGCATCTCCGCCAGCGAGCTGACGAAATCGCTCGAACGCGACTGCGACGTGATCGCCGGCTTCCCGCGCTCCGCGATCGCCGATGCGTCGGGATCGAAGATGACGTTCTCGCAAGGCTATCTGCGCTCCGGCTACGTCAACGTGTCGCTGCGCGATGCGCCCGCGCCGTCCGGCGCGAAGGAAACGATCGCGGCCACCTACGGCAGCCCGTCGCAACTGATCGCCGCGCAGCAGACGAACGCCCGCTTCGACCTCGAGAACACGAGCGAGAAAACGATCGGTGCGCTCGCCGCGGGCCGTGCGCAGCGCGCGATCGTCTGGTATCCGAGCGTCGTCGCATACGAGCGTGCGCACCCGAAACAACGGTTCCAGGTGGCGGCGACGTCGTCGCCGTACTCCGACTGGCAACTGTCGTTCGCGTTCGGGCCAGGCAAGGACGCGCTGCAACAGCGCATCGACGCCACGCTGTCGCAACTGAGCGGCAACGGCCGCCTCGCGTCGCTCACGCGCGGCTGGACGCTGCCCGACGGCATCGCGCAAGCCGCCGCCTCGCGCGTGCCCGGCCGGTTTCTCGACGGCGCGATCGCGTCCGCGCAGCGGCCCGGCTTCGTCAAGGTGTCGACGAGCGAAGGCGGCGGCGTCCCGTCGTTCGACCAGGCTCAGGTGCAGCATGGCAAGAAGCTCTACGGCGATGCGTGCGCGAAATGCCACGGCGACCAGCTCGAGGGCAATACCGCGCCCGCGCTGAGCGGGGAATCGTTCGCGCCCGAAGGCAAGTCGCACATCACGGTCGGCGGCATCTTCCTGTACATGTCGAGCAACATGCCGGCCGATCGCCCCGGCAAGATGTCCGCGCAGGAATACGAGGATCTGATGGCGTTCCTGCTTTATTCGAACGGCTACGACGCGTCGAAGAACAAGCTGACCGCCGAGATCGCGAATGCGTCGAAGGCGCCGCTGATCGCCGGGCCGCGCAAGTAACCGCTCCACCCTCTTTCGTTTCGATCGACCGCCGTGCCGGGCAGCTTGCCCGGCGCGCGGGCCGGGCTTTTTCCGTTCATTTCATTCAGGACCGCATCATGATCTCCCGTCATCGCAGAACCTTCTTCGTGCAGGCCGCCGGCCTGTGCGCCGCGCTCGCGGCCGGCACGCGCGCATTCGCCGCCGCCCCGCCCGTCGACGAAAACGACGCGGCGGCGAAGACGCTCGGCTACCGCGCCAAGGCGACGACCGTCGACGCCGGCAAGTTCCCGAAGTACCAGGCCGGCCAGACGTGCTCGAACTGCCGCTTCTACAAGGCCGCCGCGGGCGAATCCTCCGGCACGTGCCCGATGTTCGCGGGCAAGACGGTTGCCGCGGAAGGCTGGTGCAACGTCTATGCCAAGCTCGCTTGACGCCGGGCCCGCACGCGAACGCGACGGCGCGCCGTCGCCGTGTCGCGGCGCCCACGCCGACCGCGCCGCGCATCTGCATGCGCTGATCGCGCTGGGCATCGATCGCGGCTACGTGACGCACGGTGAAATCGCCGATGCGCTGCCCGACGACGCGACCGACGGCGCGGATGCGGACGCCGCCGCGTCGATGCTGCGCGAGCTCGGCATCGACGTGCGCGAGCATACCGGCGCGCATACCGCATGGACGCTCGATCGTCATTTCGCGCAAGTGACGGAAGTCGCGTCGCCGCTCGCCGACGCATCGACGCCGCTCCCGGCCGACGATCTGCTCGCGGGCCACACCAACGATCCGATCCGGCTCTATCTGCGGGAAATGAGCGCGACGCCGCTGCTCGAACGCGACGAAGAGATCGCGCTCGCGCTGCGTCTGGAAAGCGGCCGCGCGGCGTGCATCGACGCGTTGAGCCGCGATCCGGCGGCACTCGCCGCCGTCGCGGCGCTCGCGGATGACATTCGTGCCGGCAAGGTGGCGGCGTCGGTTTACGTGACGGGGTTCGCCGGCGATGCCGAATCGCCTGCAAGTGCACCGGCGACGTTGCCCGACGCTCCGGCCATCGAATCACCGGCGCCCAACGACGACGCCGATCTTTCTCTCGACAGCCCGGCGTGGCGCGATACGGTCGTCGACGCGCTCGAACGTGTCGGTGCGCTGGCGCCCGCGATGCAGCGTGCATTGCATGCCGACGGTTTCGCGTCGGCCGCTTACCGGACGCTGCTGCGCGAGGCTACGGCGTCGACCGGCCGCATCCGCTTCACCTCGCGCGCGATCGAACGGATCGGGCAAGCGAACGGCGAGCGTGCGACTCGGGCACGTACGTTCGAACAACGACTCGTCGATACGCTGGCCGCCGCGGGCATACGTGCCGAATCCGCGCGCCACGACCTCTTCACGCCGTGCGACGACGTACGCGCATGGCTACACGCCTGCCGCGCCGCGCACCCTGACTGCGCCGCCGCGCTCGCCCGCCACGCGCCGGCGCTGATCGACGCGCGCGGCGCGCTCGCTCGCCTCTCCGGCCAGTCTGCGCTGCCGCTCCACATCGCGATCGCGCTCGATGCGCGGCTCGCGCGTATCGAGCGGGCGATGCAACCCGCGAGAACGAAGCTGTTCCAGAGCAATCTGCGGCTCGTCGTGTCGGTCGCCAAACGCTATGCCGATCGTGGCCTGCCGTTCTCCGATCTGATCCAGGAAGGCAATATCGGCCTGATGAAGGCCGTCGATCGCTACGATCACCGGCGCGGCTTCAAATTCTCGACGTATGCGACGTGGTGGATCCGGCAGGCGATCACGCACGCGCTGGCCGATCTGGGCCGCACGATACGCGTGCCCGCGCATACGGTCGATACACTGAACAAACTGTCGCGGCTCGCGCGACTCCATCGGCAACGCACCGGCGACGTCGCCGACGCGCGGGCGCTCTCCACGCAGATGCGGCTGCCGGTCGACAAGGTGCGCGAGCTGATGAGCATCGTGCGCGAGCCGATCTCCGCCGACCTGCCGGTTTCGCCCGATCACGACCTCACGTTGTGCGACGTCACGATCGACCCCGACGCGCCGACGCCGGAAGAAGCCGCGAGCGCCGGTCAGTTGCGTGCGGCGGTTGCCGAGCTGATCGACAGCCTCCCGGTACGCGAGGCGTGGATTCTTCGCCTGAGGTACGGCATCGATGTCGACAACGAATATTCGCTGCGCGAGATCGGCCGGCAACTGAACCTGTCGGCCGAGCGCGTTCGTCAGCTCGAGGTATCGGCGCTCGAACGCATCCGGCAATTCAGGCACGCACCGGCGCTTCGCTCGCTGCTCGCCTGACGCGGCGGTGCCGCGCGACCATCTGCCGGCTCGCCCCAACTGCTCAGGACTGCAACACGACCTGCTGCATTTCTGAACGCCACACGGCATCGCGCGACCGTCCGCGATACAGCGCGACCAATCAGGTCGAGCACCACACGCCCGGCCGTCGCGACTTTCGCCGCCAGCGCATACCAGTCGCGCAACTGGCATGCATGTTGCGTTTTCCCGAGCGCCGTCAGGAATCACATGAACGCATGGAGACACGCTTGTCCAAGATCGAATCGGTTCTTCACGAAACCCGTCAGTTCGCGCCGCCCGCGGCGCTCGAGAAGACGGCGACCATTTCCGGCATGCCGGCCTACCGCGCGCTCGTCGCCGAGGCCGAGCAGGATTACGAAGGCTTCTGGGCGCGCCTCGCGCGCGAAGGCCTTACGTGGCACAAGCCGTTCACCAAGGTGCTCGACGAGCGCAACGCGCCGTTCTACACATGGTTCGACGACGGCGAGCTGAACGCGTCGTACAACTGCCTCGACCGCCACGTCGAAGCCGGCAACGGCGAGCGCGTCGCGGTGATCTTCGAGGCCGACGACGGCACCGTCACCCGCGTCACCTATGCCGATCTCCTCGCGCGCGTGTCGCGCTTCGCCAATGCGCTGAAGAAACGCGGGATCGGCAAGGGCGATCGCGTCGTCATCTACATTCCGATGTCGATCGAAGGCATCGTCGCGATGCAGGCCTGCGCGCGCATCGGCGCGACCCACTCGGTCGTGTTCGGTGGCTTCTCCGCGAAATCGCTGAACGAGCGGCTCGTCGACGTCGGCGCGGTCGCGCTGATCACCGCCGACGAACAGGCGCGCGGCGGCAAGACGCTGCCGCTCAAGAGCATCGCCGACGAGGCGATCGCGCTGGGCGGCTGCGAAGCGGTCAAAAGCGTGATCGTCTATCGCCGCACCGGCGGCAAGATCGACTGGCATGCGGAGCGCGACCTATGGATGCATGAGCTGACCGACGGCGAATCCGACCGCTGCGAGCCGACCTGGGTCGGCGCCGAGCATCCGCTGTTCATCCTGTATACGTCGGGCTCGACCGGCAAGCCGAAGGGCGTGCAGCACAGCACGGGCGGCTACCTGCTGTGGGCCGCGCAGACGATGAAGTGGACCTTCGACTGGAAACCCGACGACGTGTTCTGGTGCACGGCCGACATCGGCTGGGTCACGGGCCACACGTACATCACCTACGGCCCGCTCGCGTGCGGCGGCACGCAGGTCGTGTTCGAGGGCGTGCCGACGTATCCGGACGCCGGCCGCTTCTGGAAGATGATCGGCGATCACAAGGTCACCGTGTTCTACACCGCGCCGACCGCGATCCGGTCGCTGATCAAGGCGGCCGAAGCCGACGACAAGGTCCATCCGAAGAGCTATGACCTGTCGAGCCTGCGCATCATCGGCACGGTCGGCGAGCCGATCAACCCGGAAGCGTGGATGTGGTACCACAAGCACGTCGGCCACGAGCGCTGCCCGATCGTCGACACGTGGTGGCAGACCGAAACCGGCGGCCACATGATCACGCCGCTGCCGGGCGCGACGCCGACCGTGCCGGGCTCGTGCACGCTGCCGCTGCCGGGCATCACGGCCGCGGTGGTCGACGAGACCGGGCAGGACGTGCCGAACGGGCAAGGCGGCATTCTGGTCGTCAAGCGCCCGTGGCCCGCGATGATCCGCACGATCTGGGGCGACCCGGAGCGTTTCAAGAAAAGCTATTACCCGGAAGAACTCGGCGGCACGCTCTATCTGGCCGGCGACGGCACCGTGCGCGACAAGGAGACCGGCTACTTCACGATCATGGGCCGGATCGACGACGTGCTGAACGTGTCGGGCCACCGGCTGGGCACGATGGAGATCGAGTCGGCGCTGGTGTCGCATGAACTGGTGGCCGAGGCGGCGGTGGTCGGCCGTCCGGACGACACGACCGGCGAAGCGGTGGTCGCATTCGTCGTGCTGAAGCGCTCGCGCCCGGAAGGCGACGAAGCGGCGGCGCTCGCGAAGACGCTGCGCGACTGGGTCGGCAAGCAGATCGGGCCGATCGCGAAGCCGAAGGACATCCGCTTCGGCGACAACCTGCCGAAGACCCGCTCGGGCAAGATCATGCGGCGCCTGTTGCGCTCGCTCGCGAAGGGCGAGGCGATCACGCAGGATACGTCTACGCTCGAGAATCCGGCCATCCTCGAGCAGTTGAACCGCTCGATGTAACGCCGCCCGCCACGGCGGGCGGACCGCTTCACCACGGCGCCGCAGCACGGCCGCCTGCCCGCCTCTCACACCGGGCGCGCAGCCGCGTTGCAGCGCCGTCGACAAGCATCGCCGTGCGGTCCCCGACGGCACGGCATGCAGGCGGCTCGTAACGCTTCCGCCATTGCATTGTTAATTAGTCGTACGTATTACAACACTCACAAAACGGAGACAGACGATGAAGAGCAGGACATGGACGATGTGCGCGGCGCTGCTCGGCGCGGCCGCCAGCACGAGCAGCTTCGCGCAGAGCAGCGTCACGCTGTACGGCGATCTCGACGCCGCATTGCTCTATACGAACCGATCGCTCGATTCGGCCACCGGCGGCAACGCCGGACGCCAGTTCGCGCTAACGGACACGGGCATGACGCCGACCAACTTCGGCATCACGGGCACCGAGGATCTCGGCGGCGGGCTGCACGCGAGATTCAAGCTGGAAAGCGGCTTCAACATCACGGACGGCGCGTTCGGCCATTCGAACGGCAACTTCTTCGGCCGCCAGGCGTGGGTCGGGATCGACGGCGGCTTCGGCGAAACGAAGGTCGGCCTGCAGTTCTCGCCGTTCGTGCTGGCGATCCTCGGATCGGACCCGCGCAACGTCTCGCACTTCGGCGCCGCGCTGGTGCCGTATGTGGACAACGTGCTCGTCACCGGCCTCTTCAACCCGAACGCGATTTCGTATACGAGCCCGACGATCGCCGGACTGACGGCCAGCGCGATGTTCGGCTTCGGCGGCAAGGCCGGCGACTTCCAGGCGGGGCGCCAGTATTCCGGCAGCCTCACCTATACGAACGGCGGTTTCATGCTCAACGCGGCGCTCTACGACGGCAACGGCGGCACGTCGCCGACGCCGGTTGCGAGCACGGTCGCGTTCGTCGGCCGCACGATCGGCGCCGGCTACACGTTCGGGCCGGTGACCGGCAAGGCATCGTTCACGAGCTACAAGGTCGCCGGCTCGTTCAGCAACAACGTGTATAGCGCCGGCCTCGACTATCGCGTCACGCCGGCCCTCGACCTGAACACCGGCGCGTGGTACACGACCGACCGCAACGATTCGCACAATCATTCGCTGCTGGCCGCGATCGGCGCCGACTACAGCCTGTCGAAGCGAACCGGGCTGTATGCGCAGGTCGGCGTGGTCAACAACCACGGCGCGATGAATACCGGCCTCGGCATCACCGGCGGCGCGCTGTACGGGTTGCCGGGCACGACGGTCGGCGTCAATGCCGGCATCCACCACGTGTTCTGACGCAGCGCCTGCGGACGGGCGGCCGCGACAGGCCGCCCGTCCGGCTCCGCATCGCCGCGCAGCCGCCCCGGAAACGTCGCGCAAACGTGGTGCGAACGCGCCCTTGCCCGGCGCCGCTCCGGCCCTCCGGCACGCGGATCTCGATGTTTACCCGACCTCAAGTCCGCGGCCGTGCGGCCGTCAAGTCAGGAACGCACGCCCAACATCCGCCGGGAACCCGACGCGCGTGCCCTCAAGGAGACCCACCAACGTGAACTTCTTCGGAATCGGCCGCGGCCGCCGTTCATCGCGCGCGCTCGTCGGCGACATCGCCGAGCAGGCCGGCAAGCTCGGCATCGAGATCTGCGACGTGTCGGGCCACGTCGAGGAAGTCGCGGCGCGTGTCGCCCGGCAGGCGGAGGTGTGCCACACGCTGCGCGAATCGGCCGCCCTCACGCTGCGCGGCAACCACCGGATCGCCGAGGCCGCGCAGCAGGTGCGCGACGTCAGCGCCAATGCGTCGAATGCGGTGCAGCAGTCGCAGCAGACGATCGAGGCATCGCTCGCGGACATTCACGGCCTTGTCGAGGGCGTCACCACGATCAGCGACCAGATGGGCGCGCTGCGCGATGCGCTCGACCACGTGCGGACCGTCTCCGAGGAGATCTCCGTCATCGCGCGCCAGACCCACCTGCTCGCGCTGAACGCCGCGATCGAGGCCGCGCGCGCCGGCGAGTCGGGTCGCAGCTTCGCGGTCGTCGCGGCCGAGGTCAAGAACCTGTCCGCGAAGACCGGGCAGGCAACGGCCCAGATCGAGACGACGCTCGCACGGCTCGCCGAGCAGACCGAGCACCTGCTCGCGGAAGGCACCGACAATGCCGCCCGCGCGCATCGCGTGCGCGAGGGCACGCGCACGATCGGCGAGGTCGTGCACGCGACCGGCCACGCGATCACCGAGCTGGCCGGCGAGGCCGAACAGATCGCGTCGCTGACGGACGAGATCGAGGCGCAGTGCCACCGTCTCGACGAGCAGGTGGGCGAGATGGCATCCGGCGTCGAGAACTCGGCCGACAATTTCTCGCAGGCCAAGGACCGGCTCGGCAATCTGCTCTCCGTCTCCGAGACGCTGATCGAGCTCACCGCCGCGACCGGCATCGAATCGCCCGACACGCGCCTGATCGACACCGCGCGAAGCACGGCCGCCGCAATCAGCAAACTCTTCGAGGACGCGGTCGGCCGCGGCGACATCACGCTCGACGCGCTCTTCGACACGCACTACGAACCGATTCCCGGCACCGACCCGCAGCAGTTCATGACGCGCTTCACGGCGTTTACCGATCGCGTGCTGCCCGCCATCCAGGAGCCGGTGCTCGACGTCGACGCACGCGTCGTCTATTGCGCGAGCTTCGACCGGCAGTGCTACCTGCCGACCCACAACCGCAAGTTCTCGCTGCCTCAGCGCTCGGACGCCGCGTGGAATGCGGCAAATTGCCGGAACCGCCGGATCTACACGGACCGCACGGCGCGCATGTCCGTGGCGCATGACAAGCCGTTCCTGTTGCAGACCTATCGGCGCGACATGGGCAACGGCCAGTTCGCGCTGATGAAGGACGTGTCCGCGCCGATCGTCGTCGGCGGACGGTCATGGGGTGTACTGCGGATCGGCTACAGCGTTTGAACCGGCGCGCGCGGGCCGCGCGCCTTACTGTTCCAGCCCCACGCCCAGCGGCCGCTGGTCGCTGCGGCCGTGATCGTCGACCACCCGCACCGTATAGCTGCCGGCCGTGCGCGGCTGCCAGAACAGCGCATCGCCCGGCGCGCTGCGGCCGACGTACGCGTCGTTGACGAACCAGTACAGCGCATGCGCGCTCGCATCGGCGGTCGCGTTGAACGCGATACGCGTTTCGTCGGTGCTTTTCACGCGCATCGCATACGTACTGCCGCGCAGCGGCGACGTGATGCGCGGCGGGTCGCCTTCGACCTGCCCGGCATCGCGACACGCCGCATTCTGCGGCGGCCGCCGGCGCGGAATGCCGGCCTGCGCGAACACCTGCTGCAAATCCGACGGCCAGAACTCGAAGACTTCCGTATGCGTGCGCTTGCCGTCGTACGGCGGGCACGCGGCCTGCCCCGTCGCGTCGTCGATCACGACGGGCCGGTGCACGGTGCTCACGCGGATCGGCGACGTGCCTGGAATGAACCACGTCCAGCCCTGCTGCGGACACCACTCGTTCGGCAGGTCGCCGCTCGCGAGACAGACCCGCACGCGCTTCAGGTTCGGCGGCACCGCGCGCGGCGGCTCGACGAGCGTACGTTCCGCATTCATCGCATCGACGCCCTGAAAGAACAGCGGCGCGGCCGCATCGACACCGACGAACGCGGTATTGGTCGAATTGTCGAAGTTGCCGACCCACACGACCAGCACGTACGGGCCGAACACGCCGGCCGTCCACGCATCGCGGAACGACCATGACGTGCCGGTCTTCCAGTACACGGGCACGCTCGACGGCTGCGCGCCGCTCGTCTCGTCGGGGCGCAGGTGCTGGCGCAGCATGTCCATCGTCATGTAGCTCGCTTCGGTGCTCAGCAGGCGTCGGCCGGGCAGCGCCGGTTCGTCCGCGCGCAGCCGCAGCGGCCGGAACTCGCCGCGATTCGCGAGCATCGCGTAGAGCGCCGCGAGATCCTGCATCGTCACTTCGCCGCCGCCGAGCACGAGCGCGAGCCCGTAGTGCTGCGCGCTCGCGAGCCGGCGCACGCCGGCGTCCTGCAGGAACCGGTACAGGTCCGGCGACTTGAGCTGCGATGCGACCCACACGGCCGGCACGTTGCGGCTGCGGTTCAGCGCGTCGGTCGCCGTGATCGGCCCGAGGAAATGACCGTCGAAATTCTCCGGCGCGTAAGGGCCGAACGAAGTCGGCACGTCGCGCAGCACGGTCTGCGGATGCAGCACGCCCTGGTCGAAGCCGAGCGCATAGATGAACGGCTTGAGCGTCGAGCCCGGCGAGCGCCGCGCGAGCGTGCCATTCACCTGCCCGTCGATCGTCCGGTCGAAGAAGTTCGCGGAGCCGACCAGCGCCTTCACGCCCATGTCGCGCGTATCGACGAGGATGGCCGCTGCGTTGCGCACACCCCGCGTATCGTTGCGCGCGACGTAGCGTGAAATCTGCCGTTCGAGCGTGCGTTGCAGGTCGAGATCGAGCGTCGTCACGAGCCGCGCGCCGCCATCGCTGCCGTCATCGCGATCGCCATCGGCCGCCGTGGCGCCCGACGTCGTTCGCCACGCGCTGCGCGCGGCGAGCGCCTGGTCGACCGCATGCGGCGCATCGAACGGCAACGCGGACAGCGGCCGCATCGCGAGCGGCAACGCGAACAACGGCGCGAGCGACGCATCGCGCGGATGCTTCGTCAGCCAGCGCGCATACAGCCGGTTGCGCGACGCGGCCAGCGCGCGGTTGATCGCGTCCTGCCCGCCGCGCACGCGCCGCGCCGGGTCCTGCGGAATCACCGCGAGCGCGAGCGCTTCGGGCAGCGTCAGCGCGTCGGGCATCCGGTCGAAATAGACGACGCTCGCGGTGCCCGCGCCTTCGACGTTGCGGCCGTACGGTGCGTCGTTCAGATACGCTTCGAGAATCTGCCGCTTCGAGTAGAACAGTTCGAGTTGCACCGCACGCGCGACCTGCTCGAGCTTGCCGGCCGGCGTGCGCGTGTTCAGCTTCCACAGCGAGCGCGCGAGCTGCATCGTCAGCGTCGAGCCGCCCTGCGGATTGCCGCCGCGCACATAGGTGATCCATGCGCCGCGCAAGAGCCCGTACGGATTGAAACCCGGATGCCACCGGAACCACCGGTCCTCGTGCAGCATCACGGCTTCGACGAGCTGCGGCGACATCCGGTCGAGCGGCACCCACAGCCGGTAGCGGTCGTCCTTCGCGAGCGTCAGGCGCAGCAGCCGGCCCTGCGCGTCGGTCACCGCGACGGACGACGGTTTCCAGTCGCGCAGCGGCGGATGCGGCCACAGCCGGCACGCGGCCAGCGCGCCGAACACGAGCAACGCGCCCCCAAGCCAGTTCTGCCAGCGATGCAGCCAGCGGCCGGCGGAGTGCAGCGCGCGCCGGAGCAGGGATGCGTCAGCCACGCGCGGCCGCTCCCGGCGACGTGCAACGCGAAGGAAACCGCCTCGTCATCGCACACGCTCCACCGTCAGTGCCGTGCCGCCCGGCGCCTGCGCCTGCACGCGGCGGTCGTACATCGATTCGCCGTAGGCCGGCGGCGCAACGAAGCGGCCCGCGTTGCTCGCCTTGATCCGGTAGACGAACTCGCGCACGTCGGTCGTCGCGGTGCCGTAGATCACCACGCGATCCTCGCGGATATCGGCGAACTGCGGCTGCCACGTCGAGCCCTTCACGCCGATCGGCGAATGCCACGGCGCATCGGCCACCGGCGCCGACGCACTGCCGTCGCCGTTGCCGTCCCCCTCCTGCGTATCGGTCGCGGGGGGCGGCGCGATCACCGGATCGAAGCCGCCCGGCAGCAGGTCGACGATCGCGACGTTGCCGACGTTCGCCGAACCGGTCGCACGGATCTTCAGGTGCACGTCGATCTCCTGGCCGAGCGCGATCCTCGCGAGCGGCTTGCCGTCGGTATCCGTGTAGTCGCGCACGATCTCCAGCCCGTTCCTGATCGCCTTCGTCGACGTGCCGCGGTCGTAGCCCGACTGGCTCGCGACCCACCACGCCGGCAACGTGCTGCCGTTCACGAAGTCGACCCGCGACGCGCCGGCCGCCCACGTGCCCGAGCGCACGAGGTTCGCCTGGATCGACGATACGTCCTTCGGCGCGGCGCCCGCGCGCACTTCGTTGATCGCAAGCTGGTCGAGCTGGCCCACGTTCGATGCCGCATACGCGTCGAGCGCGAGAATCGTCATCGCCGACGACAGCGTGTTGTAGCGGTTGTCGACGAGCGGCGCGGCGAGGTTGTCCATCGCGCGCGGCGACAGCTTGCGCACGCGCTCCGGGAAGTGCTTCGCGAGCAGGTACAGCACGCTCGCGTCGCGCGTCAGCGGGTCGATGTAGTAGCCGGTCGAATAGTCGCCGTCGGACGCGCGCTTGCGTTCGAGCAATGCCTGCGGGCCCGCGATCAGCGCGGCGGCTTCCTTGTCCTGCTTGAGCAACTGATACGACGCGGCGAGCCACGCGGCCGCGAGATCATTGCGCCAGTCGTTCGGATAGGCCGCCTGCAACCGCTTCTGCACGGCCGCGAGGCTGTTGGTCGTCACGTTGCCCTGGCGCGTCAGCAGGTACACCGCGTATGCGCGCTGCCGTAGCAGATCGAGCGAGCCGAGCGAGTCGTTCGCGGCGAGCCGCTGCAAGTACGCGTTGCCCGCGTCGAGCATGTCCTTCGGCACCGCGACGCCGCGATCTCGCGCGTCGAGCAGCACGTGCATCGCATACGCGGACACGAACGGATCGGCATCGGGCGTCGCGCTCCACAGGCCGAAGCCGCCCTGCGCGTTCTGCCGGCTGCGCAGCACGCCGACGAACTGCGCGATCGCGCTCGCATTGGCCGCATCGGCGCCGGCCTCGGGCGCATGCATCGCGCTCGTCAGCGCGCGCACCGACAGCCATTTCGCCGCGAACATGCGTGGCACGGCCGCGCTCACCATCTGCTCGCTGCAAGCGTGCTCGAAGTTGACGAGATACGACGACAGCCCTTCGGACAGCACCAGCGGCGCGGTCGAGATACTCGCGTCGCGCGACGCGTATGCGTCGTACATCGACCGCAGGTTCGGCACGCCGGCCTTCTTGCCCGGGTCGAGCCGCGCGATGTCGAGCTGCGTGCGGAACGCGGCGGCCGGCCGCACCGACACGTCGACACGCTGCTGCGCGCCCTTCGCGCCGTAGCGCGCGCCGAACGACAGCGCGCCCGAGCCGAGCGTGTCGGTCACCTTCACGCGGAACAGCGCGACGCCTTCGTGCTGCGGCGCGAGCGCGACGTTCTGCGTCGCCGGCCCGATCACCTGCAACTGCGGGCCCGTCTTCAGCGTGACCGCGACCGGCACCGGCTGGTTGCCGACGCCCGTCAGGTTGTTCGCGACGCCGACGCTGACGTCGGCCTCGTCACCCGGCGCGAGCGTCGTCGGCACGTTCGGCGACAGCACGAAATCGCCGCGCACCGTCGTCGCGCCTTCGAACGTGCCGACCAGATCCGGCGACACCGACACGGCCATCACGCGCAACTTCCCGTTGAAGTAGTCGGGCACCGTGTAGCTCAGCCGCGTGTCGCCGTTCACGTCGACGATCCCCGACCAGTAGACGACCGGCTTGTCGCGCTTGCGCTTGAACGGATTCAGCTGGCGGCCGATCGCGTCGTCGGCGTCGCCGCCGGGCGCGGCCATCGCCATCAGCTTCTCGAAGTCCGGCAGGATCAGGTCGAGGATCTGCGACGTGCCGACTTCGAGCATCCGCTTGCGGAAGAAGAACTTCAGCGGATCGCCGAGCTTGTAGCGCGCGACCTGCAGGATGCCCTCGTCGACCGCGAACACGACGACCTTCGCGGGCTTCGCCGAATGCACGGTGAAGTTGACGGTATCGCCCGGCTTCACGAGCGCCGGCGCGTCGACGCTCACCGCGTTGCGGCGCGCGTCGAGGTTCACCGAGAATGGCACGACGCCGTAGCTCAGCGGGCTCATGAAGATCTCGTCCGACGACGGATCGCGGATGTACTGCACGTTGATGTAGCCGTTGCCTTCGAAGCCGGCCGGCACCGTGATGTGCTGGATAGAACTCGTCGTGTCCGCATGGAACCACGCATGTGCATACACCTTGTCGCGCTCGATCGTGATCAGGCCGCTACCCGCATACGGCGCACGGATCGCGATCTCGACCTGCTCGCCCGGCTTGAAGTCGTGCTTCGCGAGACTCACCTGAAGCTCCGCGTTGCGGTCGAGCGAACGCGTGACGTTCGCGGCGCCCGTGACCGAATACTCGATCCGGTTCACCGCCGCGCCATCCGCGCGGCGGATCACGAGCGCATAGCTGCCCGGTTTGTCGGTGCGCAGCGCGTAGTCGAGCCCGGCTGCGGGAATCGACAGCGGCTTCTCGTCGACCGGCACTTCCTTCAGCCGCGAATCGTACTTGTATGCACCGGAATCCTGCTTGGTCAGCACCGACACGTAACGCTGCTCGACGAGCTGCGCGCGCAGGTCCTTCACGTCGATCGCCTTCGCGCGGGGGTCGATCGCGACGAGCCGCACCGTGCGCGGGCTGCCGCGCTTCACGTAGCCGAGATCGTCGACCGACTTGTAGCCGACGAGCCAGTCGTTGTTCGACACGAGCGTCTGCGCGTTCGCGGCGACGTTGCGCCCGCCTTCCGCTTCGTATGCCTTCGCCTGGAAGTAGAGCTGATAGGTCGCGTCCGCGTACTTGTCGAGATCGAGATCGAACTCGGCATGGCCCTTGTCGTCGGTCGTGCCGTCCTGCAACGTGGTCGTATAGCCCTCCTTCGCGCGGCGTGCGTCGAAGAAGTGATACCCCTGCCAGCTGCGGAACGACGGCCACACGGGACGCAGCGTCAGCGTCGCCGCGACGCGGCGCTTCTCGGCCGGCGTGCCGAACAGGTTCTGCGCATCGACGAGGCCCTTCAGCCCCTTCGGCTTCACCCACCCTTCGACGACCTGCTGCGACAGCTTCGCGTCGACCTTCATCCGGTCGGGCAGGAATTCCTTCACCTGCACCGTCGTGCTGCCGATCGGCTCGGCACCCGGCTGGCCGTCCTTGACGATATACAGGTTGACCGTCCACGTTCCGGTCGGCGCCGTTTCGGCGGTCGTGTAGCCGAGCTCGGTGAAACCCGTCGCGTCGACGGTTACCGGCTTACGCTCGACGGTCATCCCGCGCGGGTCGACGATCTCCGCCTGCAGCGGCACGCCGGCCGGGCTGCGCGCCCAGTTGGCCGCGCGCACGATCAGGCCGATGTGGAACGGATCGCCGGGCCGGTACAGCCCGCGATCCGAGAACAGGTACGCGGACAATTGCCCCTGGCCCGTCGCGTTGCGCTCGCCGTCGACGTCGAAGCGCGAGAAGTCGAGCTGGCGGTCGCGGCCGGCCACCGGCAGGAACGACAGATCGGTGTCCTTCTTCACGACGTACAGCTGCGGACGCTTCTCGCGGTCGAGCCCCTTGAACGCGGGGAAATGCACGACGCCGTCGGTGCTCGTGGTCTGTGTGAACAGCGCCTGGCCGTTCACCGCGAGCACCGATACGGTTGCGCCCGCAACCGGGCGGCCCGTGCGGATCGACTGGATGAATACGTCCTGGCTGCCATCCAGCGCCTTCTTGACCAGCATCCCGAGATCGGTCACGACGATCAGGCGCGTGTCGCCGAGCGCGTTGTCGCCGTCGTCGCCGTTGCCGCTGCTGTCGCCGGAATCGGCGTTGTCGGACTGATCCTGGCTGCCGTCATCCGATGCCGAATCACTGCCCTTCGCGTCGTCGGCTTTCTTCTTCTCGGCCGCCGGATCGTACTTCGACAGATGCAGCAGGAACACGCCGCGCTTGCCGTCCTTCAGGTACTGGCCGAGGTCGATGCCTTCGTAATGTGCACGGCCGGGATCGCCGGCCGGGAACGCGCGGGTCTGCACGAAGCGCTCGACGATGTGATCCTCGCTGAACGAATACGACAGCTCGGGCCGCGCGTACGTGCCGTTGTTGAAGCTCACGAGATGCTGGATCTGGTCGGGCAGCACGCGGCCGATCTCGACCTTCATGCCCGGCAGGTTGCGCGACACGACCGACAGCCGCTTGCTGCCGCTCATCGACAGCAGCGAGCCGTCGGCCATGAAGCGCAGCAGCTTCGGATAGTCGGGCACCGTGAAGGCGTTCGTCACCGGCGCGCCGAGCCGGTAGCCGCCGGTCGATTTCAGGTCGCCCTCGAAGCGCACGACGACGCGCTCGCCCGGCGTCGCGTGGTACTTGAAGCTCTGCAGCGTCGCGAAGTCGTTCTCGGTCGGCACGACGTCGAGCGGCAGCGGCTTCGACTGCTTCAGCACCGCGTCGCTGATGTCGGCCACGTTCCATTCGTACGGCGGATCGTCGTCCGCCTGCTCGACACCCGGCTTGCGCTTCGGCAACACCCACGCCTTCGCGCGTGCGGCCAGGTCGGCGCCGCGCACGCCGTCGGAGGTTTCCGCGACGAGCACCTGCTCGGGCTCGTAGCGCTCGTTGTCGACCAGCGTCGGCGCGATATTGCCGATCGACAGGCTGTACAGCCCCGGCACGCCGACCGACGCATGCAGCACGTCCGGCGTGCCGTTGCCGCCGCGCGCGCTCTTCACGCCCTTGTCGACGTCGAGCCGCACCGCGAGCGGATCGCGCGGAATCTCGAGCGGCTGCGAGTGGACCCACGCGCTCGTCTTCATCTTGTCGTAGTTGACCGTGTAGCGCAGCGGCGACACGGTCTTGCCGTCGCGGCCGACCAGCACGAGGTCGATGCGCTTCTCGAACTCGGCCGGATCGACCGGGTAGTTGAAGCGCAACTGCAGCAGCGCCTGCTTCTCCGCCGGATTGTCGGGGTTCTGGTAGAACTGGTTGTCGCCGAACGTCGCGGCGAACGCCGGCACGTCGAACGCGAAACGGTCGTCGTGCATCGTCACCTGCGGCGCGAACACGCGATGCACGGCGAAGCGCACCTCGACGTGCGCGCCGACCGGCCAGTCGGCCACCGGCGTGAAGCGCAGCGTCTTGTCGTCGGCCCACTCCCACGCGCCCTTCAGCGCCGGCGTCATCTCGATGCCGTCACCGGCCGGCTTGCCGACCTGCTCGATCGGCGCGGCCGATTGCGAGAACGCCACTTCCAGCGGGTGCACGGTGATCTTCGGCTTGTCGGCATCGTCGACCTCGTAGGTCGTGATCGCCGGCGCCTTCACGGTGAAGCCGACGGTTTCAGGCTCGGGCGGCTTCGGGCGATGCTTGAACCAGTAGCCGCCGTAACCGAGCGCAGCCGCGAGCAGCACGAGGCCGCCGGCATGCCACGGACGGCGGCGCACGGCCGCGGCGGTGACGCCCATCCATGCGGGCGCCGTCCACGACACGTCGCCGACCAGCGGCCGCAACGCACAGCCGAGCAGCCACCAGACGAAGCCCGCCACGCGAATCGGCAGGAGCAGCAGGAAGCGCAGCAAATCCATTTTGTTATTTCCTTGTCAAGGACATGCTGCCCCAGCGGCAACCTTCCCCGAATCGTTTTGGGTCTGTGACGGCGCGGCCCGGTTGCGCCGTGAATACTTGGTATGTTCGACCGGATGCTGGGCGCCATTATCGATCAGACCCGAAACGATGGAAACAGCGGTGTGCCGGCGCGCAACGCCGGCCGACGACCGGTCGGTCGGGCGGATTTCCACGGGTTCCCGGGTCCACCGCCCGATCTCTGCACATGGCGGCGCCGCGTTCGCTAGAATGCCCGGCTCGGCAGGATCGAATCGAATTGACGTCCCCCTCTCCCTAAAGGGAGAGGATTCCCACACCTGGCGATGCACGTCCGCATCGGAGAATGTTCAGCGCAGCGTTGATATCACGATCATGCTCGACACCACAGTCACTGCAGGCCCATTCTCTTACTCGCAGTCCCGCGATACCTTTCGGCCGCGTCGTGCTGTCTTTCGACCCGCACGCCGAACAGGACTGGGTAGAACCGCTTTCGTCGACTTCCTCGAACGTCGCTCCGTGCGCGATCGCTTTGTAGCGGAGCGTGTTTCGGAAGGACGACCAGGACGCGTCGTAGACGCTTTTCGCCATCCTGGTTCTGGCAAGTTTTGCGGCCGACACGTTGCCGACCGCGATGTAATCGAAATGCCGCACCAGATCGAGCGCGAGCTTGTGCTGGAAATCGGCGCGGGCATTGGCGATCTTTGCGTGCAGCTTCGCGATATGCCGCTTGTGCTTTCGCGCCCGTTGCGCTTTCGCCAGCTTCTCGGCCGCTCGTCGACCGAACTGGTCATTGGGCAGCTTCTCGCCGGTCGAAAGTGTGGCGAAGTCTTTCAGGCCGAGATCGATGCCCACACCGGAACGAACCGGGCGGGCCTGCACATCGGGCATCTCGATCACGATGTTGAGGAACCAGTTGCCGCGTGCATCCTGCGCAAAGTTGGTCCCGTCCTTGATCTTGCCTTCGGGAAGCGGTCGACTGTTGAACACGCGAAACGTGTTGCCGGCGAAACGGAACGCGTCCCCCTCGCGCTTCAGGTCACGCCCCTTCAGCGGCACCCAGCCGAGCGACTTCCTGCCGCGATAACGCAGGTAAGGGCGTCGGCGCTGACTGCGCGACTTCGCATATTGCTCGCACGTCGCGTTGATCGTGCCGGAGTGAATACCGAGTTCCTTGCTGCTCCCCGTCGTCAGCACGTTCAGGTCGAATCCCGTCGGCCACTTCTTGCCCCACTTGAGCGCATGCTTCTGCGTGTCGTTGCAGAAGTTCCAGACGTAGTTCACCGCGCGGCTCTGCTTGTTAAGCAGTCCGTTGAGCGACTTCACGCGGTAGCGATAGACAAGAATCATGCCGGCCATTTTAACGGTGGAATGCCGCTGGCAAACAGCAGCGCTCCTTTCCTCCCCGCCCTGAAGGACGGGGAGGAAAGGAGCAACTGATGAAAGGAAACCGCTTGAAACTCCCGTTCGAATGGCAGATCGGGCTGCGCTACGCGCGCGGCGGCCGGCGCTCGGCCGGCGACGGCTTCGTGTCGTTCATCGCCGGCGCCGCGATGGCCGGCATCGCGCTCGGCGTGGCCGCGCTGATCGTCGTGCTGTCGGTGATGAACGGCTTTCGCACCGAGGTGCGCGACCGGATGCTGTCGGTGCTCGCGCACGTGGAAATCTTCTCGCCGTCCGGCGCGATGCCCGACTGGCGGCTGACCGCGCACGAATCGTTACAGAATGCGGCGGTGCGTGCCGTCGCGCCCTATGTCGACGCACAGGCGCTGCTGACGAACGCGGGCAATGTGACGGGCGTCGCGTTGCGCGGCATCGATCCCGTGCTCGAGCCGCGCGTGTCCGAGATCGCGCGCAAGCTGAAGACCGGACGCCTCGACGCGCTCGTGCCGGGCGAGATGGGCATCGTGCTCGGCGCCGCGCTCGCCGATACGCTGCACGTGAAGATCGGCGACCGCATCACGTTCTTCGCGCCCGGCAACACCGCGCGCTTGGGCGACGCGCTGCCGCGGTTCCGCCAGTTCAACGTGGTCGGTACGTTCGAGTCGGGCCACTACCAGTACGACAGCGCGCTCGCGTACATCCATATCCGCGACGCACAGCAACTGTCCAACGTGAACGCGCCGACCGGCATCCGGCTGCGCATCGACGATCTGCAGCGCGCGCCGGAAATCGCGCTGGCGCTGTCGCGCACGCTGTCGGGCAATCTGTACCTGCGCGACTGGACGCGGCAGAACCGCACGTGGTTCGAAGCCGAGCGGCTGCAGAAACGGATGCTGTCGCTGATCCTGATGCTGATCGTCGCGGTCGCCGCGTTCAACCTCGTGTCGTCGCTCGTGATGACGGTCACGCAGAAGCAGGGCGACATCGCGATCCTGCGCACGCTCGGCGCGCCGCCCCGCTCGATCATGAAGATCTTCGCGATCCAGGGGATGACGATCGGCCTCGCCGGCACGCTGGCGGGCGTTGCGCTCGGCTGCGCGATCGCGGTGAGCATCCCGGTGGTGCTGCCGGCGGTCGAGCAGTTGCTCGGCATCCGCTTCCTGACGCCGTCCGTGTATTTCCTCAGCGCACTGCCGTCGAAGCTGTCGGCGCTCGACGTGATCGAGATCGCGTCGGCCGCGTTCCTGATGTCGTGCGTCGCGACGCTGTACCCGAGCTGGCGCGCCGCGCGGGTGCGCCCGGCCGAGGCGCTGCGCGACGAGTAGGCGCAATCGGCGCGATTGGCACGAATGGCGCGGCGTTACGCGATCTCGTGGAAGCCGACGCTGTTGCCGCCGTCCGGCGTGTAGCCGGCGAGCACGTCGAAGCCGACGTTGACGAGTTCCGTGCGCATGCCGTAGGACTTGTTGCCGGATGAATCGACGAAGATCGCCGCGCCCGACGATAGCTGGCGCGCGGCGTCCAGCAACGCGAGCGTGCCGCGCGCGGTGCCGGCCGACGGCTCGATCGTCAGCGTCGTGCCGTCCTGCGTGGTGAAGTGCCCGCCGGGCGCCACGGGCGGCGGGTTCTCCGCGACCGACCGGTTGAGCAGGCTCATGAAGTGAAAGCGCGTGTCGGCGGCCTGGCTCGCCGCCGCGCGATCGCTGTCCGTGAACGTGTCGCCTCGCACGGCCGCACCCTGCGCGGCGATATCGACGGCCTGCTCGTGAAAATCGCGCGTCGCGAGCACGAGGCCGGCGTTCGAATTCAGCGTCGACTCGATCCATGCGCGATCGCTGTCCGTCATCGTCTTCGACACGACCTTGATCCGGCCGGCGTCGGTCGCGAAGTCGAACTGCGCATCGGCCAGATCCGGGCGCTTCGCGACGATGTCCTGCAGGCTCGTCGCAAGCGCGTCGGTCACGCCGCGCAGCTTCATCGACAGGTCGCCCACCATCGACAATTGTTTCGTCATCGCCGCCTGCTGCGCTTGCGGATCGATTGCCCGGATTCTGATCGGTTCGTCTTGCGGTGCGCCGGACGCCGTCGTGTCCGTCGTCTGGCGCCCGTCGAGCGCCGCCTGTGCCATTTGTGCGAGCGTAAGGCCGCCCGCCGCCGTGACCGTAATCGTCATTGCCCTCTCTCTCGTTTTAAGCGTGTTTTTCATTGTTTACGGACGGATTGCCGGGAAGTTGAGCGCGCATGTCACACACGCGTCGAAACTTTGTTTGACTCGAACTAAAAAAGTTTGACACGGACATTTCACTGAGATAACTTTTGCGCAAGCTTCCGGAAAGCAATCCGGCCAGCGTGCCGACTCGCGTCGCGCTTTCCTGCCGTTGCAGCACCGCCGTTCGCAACATTCCCGCCTCATCGCATCGCGCCGTTCCGTTTCATCCGAAACCTGAAGGAAGCCCGGGCATGCCCGCATTTGATTCGCAGTCCTGCATTCGCAGCGAACCGCCGCACTGACGATTTCCGTTCGGGGCGATCACTCGCCTCGACGCCGGCCGGATGCACGCCGCCTGACGCGCGCCGGCACCGGGCGAGACGCTCATCCATCTCGCCCGCCGTTTTTGATGGTGCAGTTCCGCTTCATCCGACGCAGCACCCGGCCAGGCCGCAGGGGGCGTATCGCGAGCCGGCCGGTTCCAGACAAACACAAGAGACGAGGTCGATTCAATGAACATTCATCGAACCGGAGTGCGGCGCGCATGGCTGCCCGCGCTCGTGGCGGCCGCGACGCTCGCCGCGTGCGGCGGCGACGACGGCGGCAGCGTGGCGGGCGTGTCAGCGCTCGCGCAGGGCCAACAGGAGGGAGCCGCCGCCGCGGCCGATACAGCCGGTGCGCCATCGCTCGCGTCGCGCTTTTCGCCGTCGGGCGTGCCGTACGCGAATCCGGCCAGCAGCGGACGCTACAAGCCGGTGATCAGCAACGGCCAGGTGCAGCCATCGCTGTCGGGCGGCACGATCGAGGAAAACGCGTGGGTCGACACGCCGGTCGATTCCGACGGCGACGGCACGCGCGACCGCATCCACGTGCGCATCGTGCGGCCGTCCGAAACTGCAAACGGCGCGCGCACCCCCGTCATCGTGCTCGCGAGCCCGTATTACGCGGGGCTCGCCGACAGTCCCGACCACGACGTCGACGTCGAACTCGACGGCACGCCGCATCCGGCCGCGACCGCCGGTGCCGCGGCATCGGCATCCACCCGCATCCTGGCCGCCGCGCCGCAATCGCGGATGCTGCAGCAGGTCGAGGCGGCCGCCGCCGGCCGCTCGTGGATCGAAAGCTACTTCGTGCCGCGCGGCTTCACGATCGTCTACGCGGATTCGCTCGGCACCGCCGGCTCGGACGGCTGCCCGACGATCCTGACGCGCGACGAATCGGTGGCGATGGCGTCGGTGATCCGCTGGCTCGGGCGCGACGCGACCGCGAAGGACGCGAACGGCAAGACGGTCGTCGCCAACTGGTCGACCGGCCACGTCGGCATGTACGGCGTGTCGTACGACGGCACGCTGCCGAAGATGGTCGCGAGCCTGCGCACGCGCGGGCTCGACGCGATCGTGCCGATCGCCGGGCTGTCGAACATGTACGGCTACTACCGCTCGGGCGGCCTCGTGCGTGCGCCGGAAGGCTATCAGGGCGAGGATGTCGACGTGTACATCAAGGCGCTGCTGACCAACGCGCATCCGGAGCGCTGCACGCACCTGATCGACGAAGCGCTGCAGCAGGAAGACCGCAAGACCGGCGACTATTCGCCGTTCTGGGCCGCGCGCGACATCCCGACCGCGTTCGCGGTCGCGCCGGCGCTCGTCGCGCAGGGTCTCACCGACGACAACGTGCGCGTCGACCAGTCGACGTCGTGGTATCTGGCGATGCGACGTCAGGGCGTGCCGACCCAGCTGTGGCTGCATCGGCTGAAGCACACCGATCCGACCCGCGTGCCGGGAATGGCCGACGCGTGGACCGCGGAGGTGAACCGCTGGTTCACGCGCTACCTGATCGGCTTCGACAACGGCGTCGAGCACGATCCGCGCGCGGTGGTCGCGCAGGCGGACGGCACGCTGCTGAAGGAAGCGGACTGGGCCGCGCGCCACGCGACGCCGGTCACGTACTTCGCGGGCGGCGACGGCGCGAGCACCGGCACGCTGCTGCGGCTGCCGAGCGGCGGCCCGCTCGCGCGCTTCACCGACGATGCGCGCATTCCGGCGCTCACGCTGGCGAACACGCCGACCGGCGAAAACCGCAGCCGCTTCGAGACGGCCCCGCTGACGGCCGCGGCACGCCTGTCCGGCGCCGCGACCGCACGCGTCAGGCTGACCTTCACGGGCGTCGCGAACGTGACGGCCTTGCTGGTCGACCGCGCGCCGGACGGCACGGCGACGATCGTCACGCGCGCATGGACCGACCCGCGCAACCGGCTGTCCGAGTGGGTGTCGCAACCGGTGCTGCCCGGCATGCCGTACGACCTGAAGCTGACCTTCATGCCGCGCGACTACAAGCTGGAAGCCGGCCACCGGCTCGGGCTCGTCGTCCTCTCCAGCGACTACGAGGCGACGCTGCGGCCGACGCCCGGCACCGGGCTGACGCTCGATCCGGCCGGCACGTCGGTGACGGTGCCGCTGGCTTCGCCGTCGACGGGCGCGTAGTCGTGCGCCGGCGGCCGTCGTAGCGGCGGCGCCGCCCCCCGCCTGCATGCCAGTCGATGTGGGCGGGGGATCGCTGCACGAAGGGAGCACCTGCGCTAGGCTGCGGCAATCGAATGCCTACGGTGAGCCCCGATGATTCCCGTCAGCGCCAAAGCCATCGTCCGCGACGGCCGTTCCGTCCTGTTCCTGCGCAATCCCCGCGACGAGTGGGAGCTACCAGGCGGCTGGCCCGAAGCGGGCGAATCGCTCGAAGACGCCGTCATCCGCGAAGTGCAGGAAGAATGCGGAATCGTCGCATCGGCGATCCGCTACGTGGGCAGCCGTTCGTGCGAGGTCGTGCCGGGCAAGCGCGTACTGATCGTATGCTTCCGGTGCGAGGTCGATCGCCGTGAAATCGTGCTGAGCGACGAGCACCACCAGTTCGGCTGGATCGACCTCGATGCCGCCAAGCCGGCGAACCTGCCGGATTTCTACTGGGCATTCTGCAAGCAGGCGGACTGATTCGACGCCGCCGCCCGGCGCTCACACCGGCGTCAACACCGGCTGCCCCGTGAAATGCCGCGCCGCGTTGTCGAGAAATTGCCGCACCGAGCGATCGAGCGCCTCGGGCGACCAGCCGCCCATGTGCGGCGTGAGCACGACGCTGTCGAGATCGGTCAGCGCACGCGGCGGCTCCGGTTCCCCTTCGTACACGTCGAGCCCCGCGCCCGCGATGCGCTCTTCGCGCAGCGCGTCTGCCAAAGCAGCGGTATCGACAACACTGCCGCGCGACACGTTGACGAGAAAGCCGCCCGGGCCGAGCGCATCGAGCACGGTGCGATCGATCAGGTGCCGCGTGCCCGCGCCGCCCGGCGTCGCGACGATCAGGAAATCGGCCCACTGCGCGAGCGTGTCGACCCGGTCGAAATAGCGGTACGGCACGGGCTTCTCCGAGCGGTTGTGATAACCGATCTCGATGTCGAAGCCGGCCGCGCGGCGCGCGCACTTCTCGCCGATCTTGCCGAGCCCGACGATCCCAAGCTTCTTGCCCGACACGTTCGGCGGCATCGACAGCCCGTCGCGCCACACGCCCGCGCGGGTCTTCGCATCGAGCTGCACGACGTTGCGCACCGCCGCGAGCAGCAGCGCGAACGCATGATCGGCGACGCAATCGTCGTTGGTGCCGGCGCCCGTGACCACGGTGATGCCGCGCGCCTTCGCGTGCGCGACGTCGATGTGCTCGTAGCCCGCGCCGAGCGCGCTGACGAACGTGAGTTGCGGCAGCCGGTCGATCTCGGCGGCGGTCAGCCCCGTGCTGCCGTTGGTCAGCACCGCGCGAATCGTGCCGCCGTGCTCGGCGATCGCGCGTTCGCGCGCATCGGGCGTCGGGGCATAACGCACGTCGAACGACGCGGCGATCTCGCGATGCGCGTCGCCGCGCAGTGCGATGAGGACCAGCAGCTCGGGCTTCATGTCAGCAAATGTCCGCAGGCGGGGAACGAATTTCAGTGTAACAAGCCCGCATGACGGATGCGGGTTATCCCCACACCGGCTGTGGACACGCCGCCGCACGCGGTTTGCCAAAGCCGGCTCAGTCAAGTAACTTTCGGCGTACGCCCCCGTCCTGGAGATTGGCCCCGATGAAGCTCGCCCTGCCCGCCCGGATCCTGGGCCTCGCGTTCGCCGCCGCCATCGTGGCGCCCGGCGCACACGCCGACACGCCCGTCGTGGTGTCGTCGAAGATCGACACCGAAGGCAACCTGCTCGGCAACCTCATTTCACAGGTGCTGAAGGCCCACGGCATTCCCGTCACCGAAAAGATCGCGCTCGGCACGACGCCGATCGTGCGCAAGGCGCTCACGAGCGGCGAGATCGACGTCTACCCCGAATACACGGGCAACGCCGCATTCTTCTTCAACAAGGCCGACGACCCGGTGTGGAAGAACGCGAGCCAGGGCTACGACACCGCGAAGAAACTCGACTACGCGGCGAACCATCTCGTGTGGCTCGCCCCGGCGCCCGCGAACAACACGTGGGGCGTCGCGCTGCTCGCGCCCGTCGCGCAGTCGCAGCACCTGAAGACCTTCTCCGATTTCGGCAAGTGGGTGGCCGGCGGCGGCAAGGTGAAGCTCGCGGCCTCGGCCGAATTCGTGAACAGCGCGTCCGCGCTGCCGTCGTTCGAGAAAGCGTACGGCTTCAAGCTGAAGCCCGAGCAGCTCGTCGTGCTGTCCGGCGGCGACACGGCCGCGACGATCAAGGCCGCCGCGAACCAGACCGACGGCGTGAACGCCGCGATGGTCTACGGCACCGACGGCGGCATCGCATCGAGCGGCCTCGCGGTGCTCGACGACGACAAGCACGTGCAGCCCGTCTACGCGCCGGCGCCGGTGATTCGCGAAGCCGCGCTGAAAGCGCATCCGCAGATCGCCGACTTGCTCAAGCCCGTGTTCGCGAGCCTCGACCTTAAGACGCTGCAATCGCTGAACGCCCGCATCCAGCTCAACGGCGAGCTGGCGGCCGGCGTCGCGAAAAGCTACCTGAAAGCGAAGGGTTTCGTGAAATGACGGAGCGTGCGGCCGCGTCCGCGCGGCGCGTCACGCTCGACAAGGTCGGCATCCTGATCGGCATCCTGACGATCGTCGCCGTGTTCGGCCTGTCGTTCGCGGTGCTGCGGCCGAACCGGATCGCGGCCGGCACCGGGCTGTCGGTGTTCGCCGCGCTGCCGCCGATGCAGGGCGCCGCGCTCGCCGCGCTGTGGACCGTCGGCGCGCTGTGGGCGATGACGGCGAGCCGCCCCGCGTGGCGGCTCGCGGCCGGCTGCGCGGGGCTCGCGACGCTCGCGTATGCGGTCGGCGCGGCTGCGACGCATGTCGTCGCGCCCGACGACATGCTGGCCCGCGTGTCGCCCGATGCCGGCGTCTGGCTGCTGCTGTTCGCGTGGGCCGTGCTGATCGCCGACGCGCTCGCACGCCTCGCGTTCGGCCCATGGCGGCGCCTCGCCGCGCTCGCCGTCGCGATAGCAGCAGTTTCCGTGCCGCTCGCGAGCGGCTGGTGGGACGGCCTCTCCGTGATGCGCGAATACGCGGTGCGCAGCGACGATTTCTGGCGCGAGGCGATCCGTCACGTGTCGCTCGCGGGCGGCTCGGTCGCCGCCGCGCTCGTCGCGGGCGTGCCGCTCGGCATCGCCTGCGCGCGCATCGCAACGGTGCGCACCGTCGCGATGCCCGTACTCAATATCGTGCAGACGATCCCCAGCATCGCGATGTACGGGCTGATGATGGCGCCGCTCGGCCTGCTCGCCGCGCACGTGCCGCTTGCGGCCGCGCTCGGCATTCGCGGGATCGGCGTCGCGCCGGCCGTGCTCGCGCTGTTCCTGTATTCGCTGCTGCCGATCGCATCGAGCGTCGTGGTCGGGCTCGAACAGGTGCCGCCGCACGTGACCGAAGCGGCCCGCGCGATGGGCATGACGCGCATGCAGCGGCTGCTGCGCGTCGATCTCGTGCTCGCGCTGCCGGTGATCCTGAGCGGCGTGCGCATCGTGCTCGTGCAGAACATCGGCCTGACCGCGGTGGCCGCGCTGATCGGCGGCGGCGGATTCGGCACCTTCATCTTCCAGGGGATCGGGCAATCGGCCGCCGATCTCGTGCTGCTCGGCGCGATCCCGACGATCGCGCTCGCACTGGCGTCCGCGGTCGTGTTCGAAGCCGCGACGTCGCTCGCGAAAGGGCGTGCAGGATGATCGAGATCGAACGGGTCGGCAAACGCTTCGGCGACGCGCTCGCCGTCGACGACGTATCGCTGACGGTGCAGCGCGACACGATCACCGCGCTCGTCGGCGCATCGGGCAGCGGCAAGTCGACACTCCTGCGCATGATCAACCGGCTGATCGCGCCGACCAGCGGCACGATCCGCATCGACGGCGTCGATACGGCGACCGTCGCGCCCGAGCAATTGCGGCGCGGTATCGGCTACGCGATCCAGGGGCATGGGCTGTTTCCGCACTGGAGCGTCGCGCGCAACATCGCGACCGTGCCGCGCCTGCTCGGCTGGCCGGCCGAGCGCATCGACGCGCGCGTGAACGAACTGCTCGACCTGTTCCATCTCGCGCCGGCCGAGTTCGCGGGCAAGCTGCCGCACGAACTGTCGGGCGGCCAGCAGCAGCGTGTCGGCGTGGCGCGCGCACTCGCCGCCGAGCCCGCGATCCTGCTGATGGACGAACCGTTCGGCGCGCTCGATCCGATCATCCGCAACAAGGCGCAGGACGACCTGTTCGCGCTGCAGCGCCGCCTCGGCATCACGGTCGTGATCGTCACGCACGATATCGAGGAAGCGCTGAAGCTCGGCGACACGATCGCGGTGATGGACGGCGGCCGGCTGCTGCAGGTCGCATCGCCGGCCGAGATTCTCGGCGGCCCGGCACCGGGTGTGGTCGAACAGCTCGTCGCGGGCGTCGACCGGCCGCTGCGCCTGCTCGCGCTGACGCCGATCGACACCGTGGCCGAAGCCGGCCACGTCGATGGCGAACCGATCGCCGCGACGCGCACGCTGCGCGATGCGGTGTCCGAATTGTTGTGGCGCGGTGTCGATGCGCTGCCCGTGGACGATACGGCCAACGGCACCCCCAACGCACGCGGCCCCCGCCGCATCACGCTCGACGCGATCCGCGCACACGCGAGGAAGCCTGCATGACGACCTGCGGCAACGTGCAGTTCCAGCAGTCGTCACTTCCCGCGTACGTCGCCCGCGCGGCCGCGCTCGTGCTGCTGCTCGTGCTGCTGTTGCGCCCCGCGTGGCTGCAGGGTCTGTTCGCGCCGTTCGCGGACAACGGCGCGCCGGTGATCTACGATCGCGCGAGCCTGCTCGACCTCACGCTCGCGCATCTCGGCACGGTCGCGCTGTCGAGCCTGATCGGTACGATCGTCGCGGTCGCGGCCGGCATCGCGGTCACGCGGCCGTTCGGCGCGGATTTCCTGCCGGTCGCGCGAAGCGTCGTCGATATCGGCCAGACCTTCCCGCCGGTCGCCGTGCTCGCGCTCGCCGTGCCGGCCGTCGGCTTCGGCTTGAAGCCGGTGCTGATCGCGCTCGTGCTGTACGGGCTCCTGCCGATTTTCGAAAGCACGATCGCGGGGCTCGAGGACGTGCCGCGCGACGTCGTCGACGCCGCGCGCGGGATGGGGATGAGCGGCTGGCAGCAACTGGTGTCCGTCGAGCTGCCGCTCGCGTTCCCGGTGATCGTCAACGGCATCCGCCTCGCGGTCGTGATCAATCTCGGCACGGCGACGATCGGCTCGACGGTGGCCGCGCGCGGGCTCGGCGACGTGATCATCGCGGGCCTGCAGACGTCGAACACCGCGTTCGTGCTGCAAGGCGGCGTGATCGTCGGCTTGCTCGCGGTGCTCGTCAGCGATGCGATCGGCGCGATTGCGCGGGCGGCGAGCGCGCGGCGCGCGTAGAAGCCGTCACGGAATTTTTCGAAGGAGCAACCATGGCTGTGCTCGACACCGGCCCGTTTTTTCATGGCACGAAAGCGGATTTGCGGATCGGCGACTTGCTGACGGCAGGCTTCCGATCGAATTACCGGCATGACGTCGTGATGAATCACATTTATTTCACGGCCCTGCCCAAAGGCGCCGGCCTGGCTGCGGAAATGGCCAAAGGCGATGGTCGGCCGCGGGTCTACATCGTCGAGCCCACTGGCGAATTCGAAAACGACCCGAACGTCACGGACAAGAAATTCCCCGGCAATCCGACGCGATCGTATCGAAGCACATCGCCTTTGAAGATCGTCGGCGAACTCGATCGCTGGGAACCGTACGATCCGGAGTTCATCCAGCAACTCAGAATCCGCATCGAAACCGGTATCGGCGAGATCATCAACTAGCGTTTCGTTCGCGCCGATTCGCAAATCGGGCCCGAACTGCCGCCGGAATGGGACACGCGAGCCGACGACATTTCCGCGATACCGCGGGCGAATCGCAGGAAAGGACGGAAGCGCCCGGTTCATCCGGACTCCGATGCGTGTCCGCGCAACGATCGGCGCGTCGATCATCGCGAATGTGACAAGCCTACACGTCGCTTTCATTCGAACCCGCCCTCGACCACCCACCGCGATTGGTCGATATACTATGCGCCTCCCATTTCCCCGCACTCCACCATGCGACGACGGTTCTTCTGGCTGATCGTGCTTTCGCTCGGCATTGCGCAGCACGCCGCGGCGCAGCAGGCGCCCGCCTTGCCTGCCTCTGCGCCCGAAGCAGCCGCATCCGCGCCAGGCGATGCATCCGCACCGCTCGCCAACGATCAGCCTAACGAAGCAAACCGCCGCATCACGTCCTACCTGACGAAGAAATTCGGCGTCGCGAAGGAACGCGCCGCGAAGCTCGCCGATATCGTGAGCGTCACTGCGACGAAATATTCGCTGCCGCCGGCACTCGTTTACGCGATTATTTCGATCGAATCGCGCTTCCAGGAAAAGGCACGCGGCCAGCATGGCGCGACCGGGTTGATGCAGGTCGTGCCGTCCGCGCACCGCGGCATGCTGCGCAACGTGAAGGATTTGACGGAGCCGAATGCGAACGTCGAAGTCGGCTCGCGCATTCTGTCGGGCTACGTGAAGGCGGCCGGCGGCAACGTGCAGGCCGGGCTGAAGAGCTACAGCGGCGGATCGAGTGCGTATGCGGCGAAAGTGATGCAGCGGGTCGATTCGTTCCGGTTCGTGCTCGAACCCGAGGACGACGCGAAAAGCGCGAATACCGCGAACGACGCGAACAACGCGAAGGCGCACATGGTGCCGGTCAGCGATCCGTCACCGGCGCCGGCCGCGAACCGCAACACGAAGTAAGTGCATGCAGGAACGTAAACGAGTACGGCGGCGCATTCGCGCCGCCGCCCCATGGAATCGCCGGATCACCTCCCTCGTGCCTTGATCCAGCCCCCTTTGATCAAAGCTGCCCCGCCGCCCCCGTCCACCGCAGGTAATCTCCGCGCGTCCAGTCGAGCGACACGCCGACGCGCTTCGTCCCCGGCCGGATCTTCGGCTTGTACATCGACAGCGTCAGCGATTCCAGCGCCGGCCATTCGCGGAACGACAGCACCGCGAGATCGGCGACGAGCGTTTCCAGCAGCCGCGTATGCGGCTTGTGCGCCAGAAACGACGCCACGCGTGCGCAGTACCCGTCGTAGTCGATCCACTCGCCCTGCTCGCTCGGCTCGCACCGATACTCGAGCCGCGCGTCGATCACGACCGGCTGCGGCGCTTCATGCTCGTGCGCATGAATGCCGATCCGCGCGGGCACCTTCAGTTCGTCGACGAACACGCTCCAGCCGCGCCCGCGCAGGCGCGGCGCGTCGATCGCCACGAACGGTTCGTCGAACGGCTTCATGAGACGAGCGGCGCCGCGGCGTCGAGCATGATGCGCACGAAATAATCGGCGAAGCTGCGACGCAGGACGATCTCGAACGTGTCGTCGCCGGTCGGGATCAGCGTGATCGGCGACTTGAAGTAGTGCGACTGCGCGCACTGGCCCGGCTTGAACACGCGCGGATGCAGATCGAGCGGGCAGCCGCGCGCGATCACGTCGCGCACGCGTTCGCCGCTGATCTCGACCACCGTGTAGCCGCTGCCGACGTCGACGGCCGCCGCATACGAGCCCTGCACGGCCTCGGCCAGCTTCGCTTCGAGCACGCCGGCCTGGACCGGCCCGTTCGACCGCACGAGCCATTCGTCGGGGCCGAGCCACAGCACGTCGTATTCGGCGCCGCGCGCCACCGTGTTCGGCGCCGCGGGCGGCAAGCAGCCGACCACGCGCTCGAACGCGGCGACGAAGGCCGAATCGCTCAACTCGCCGCGCACGTTGACGAGATCGAGGAACGGCCGCTCGCGCAGCGTGAACTTCTTCGACGCGCGCGCCTGGTGCGCCTTCAGCACGTCGGCCGCGCCGACGAACGGCGATTCAAGCGTCACGCCGCCCGCACCCGCCACCTGCGTCTGGTTTCTCGTTTCATTCCACATGCTGACGCACCCCTTCGGTATCGTAGAAAACCGGGCTGGAGATCTTCGCGGTGATGCGCCGGCCGTTGGCCAGCGGAATCACGACGCTCTCGCCCATCTTGTTCAGGCCGCCCTTCACCACCGCGAGCGCGATCGAGCGCTTCAGGATCGGGCTGTAGTAGCTCGACGTCACGTGGCCGATCATCGGCGTCGGATCGGTGGCCGACACCTGCGTGTCCTTCGCGATGATCTGCGCGCCTTCCGGCAGCACGAACTGTTCGTCTTCGGTCAGCAGGCCGACGAACTGCTTGCGGCCTTCCTTCGCGGTATCCGAACGCGACAGCGAACGCTTGCCGAGAAAGTCCTTCGACTTCGCGACGACGCCGCCCATCCCGAGATCGAACGGCGTGATCGAGCCGTCGGTGTCCTGGCCGACGATGATGTAGCCCTTCTCCGCGCGCAGCACGTGCATCGTCTCGGTGCCGTACGGCGTGATGTCGAACTCGGCGCCGGCCGCCATCAGCGCTTCCCACACCGCGCGGCCCGCATTCGCCGGCACGTTCACTTCGTAGGCCAGCTCGCCCGAGAAGCTGATCCGCATCACGCGCGCCTTCGCGCCGGCAACCGTGCCGTTGCGGTAGCTCATGAACGGGAACGCTTCATTGCCGAAGTCGATGTCCTGGCACACCTTCTGCACGACCTTGCGGCTCTTCGGGCCGACCACCGCGAACGTCGCCCAGTGATCGGTGACGGACGCGAGCCGCACCTTCATGTCGGGCCATTCGGTCTGCAGCCAGCGCTCGAGCCACGTCAGCACGCGCGCCGCGCCGCCGGTGGTGGTCGTCATCATGAAATGCTGGTCGGCGAGGCGCACGGTCACGCCGTCGTCGAACACCATCCCGTTTTCGTCGAGCATCAGCCCGTAGCGGCACTTGCCCACTTCGAGCTTGTTCCACGGGTTCGTGTACATCCAGTTCAGCAGCTTCACCGCGTCCGGGCCCTGGATGTCGATCTTGCCGAGCGTCGACGCGTCGAGAATGCCGACGCCGTTGCGCACCGCGAGGCATTCGCGCTTCACGGCCGCATGCAGATCCTCGCCGTTCTTCGGGAAGTACCACGGCCGCTTCCAGTTGCCGACGTCCTCGAACATCGCGCCGTGCTCGACGTGCCATTCGTGCACGGCCGTCTTGCGGATCGGGTCGAGGAAGTCGCCCGTCTCGCGGCCCGCGAACGTGCCGAACGACACGGGCGTGTAGTTCGGGCGGAACGTCGTCGTGCCCGTTTCCGGAATCGTCTTGCCGAGCGCGCCCGCGAGGATCGCCATCCCGTTGATGTTGCCGAGCTTGCCCTGGTCGGTGCCGAAACCCATCGCCGTGTAGCGCTTCACGTGCTCGACCGACTCGAAGCCTTCACGCGCGGCGAGCAGGATGTCGGCCGCCGCGACGTCGTTCTGGAAATCGACGAACTGCTTCGGTCCACGTGCCGCGGCCTCGCGGCTGCCGACGAGCCACAATGGCTGCAGCGCACCTTCGACGGCTTCGGCGACCTGCGGTGCGGCCGGACGCTGCGCGGCCGTGAAGCCCGCGGCCTTCGCCGCTTCCACGCCCGCATCGACCGCGAGCCGCAGCGCACGAGCCAGCCCGAATTCGCCGGCCGCCGCACCGATGCTCGCTTCCGCCTGCACCGGCTTGCCCGGCAGGAAACACGCCTTCTCGTCGTTCCAGCACGCCTTGCCGCCCGACTGCGCGAACAGGTGCAGCACCGGGCTGAAGCCGCCCGACATCGCGACGAGGTCGCACGGCAGCGTCTGCAGCTTGCCGCCGGTCTGGCCGTTCGAGTAGGACGCGACGTCGACCGACGATACGCGCCACTTGCCCGAAGCGGCCGTGACGACCGCACCGCTCATCACCGTCACGCCCTGCCGCTTCGCAGCGGCCGGCAGCGCGCCGTTCGACGATGCGCGGGAATCGACGACCGTCACCTTCGCGCCGCACGCCTTCAGGTCGAGCGCGGTCTGGTATGCACGATCGTTGTTCGTGAACACGACCACGTTGCGGCCCGGCAGCACGCCGAAGCGATGCACGTAGGTGGACACCGCGCCCGCCAGCATCACGCCCGGCAGGTCGTTGTTGCCGAACACGATCGGCCGTTCGTGCGCGCCGGTCGCGAGGATCACGCGCTTCGCACGGACCTTCCACAGCAGTTCGCGCGTGCCCTTGCGCATCGACACCGGCAGGTGATCGGTCAGGCGCTGCGTGACCGTCACGAGGTTGTGGTCCTGGTAGCCGAACGCGGTGCTGCGCGACAGGATCGTCACGTCGGGCAGCTTGCGCAGTTCAGCTTCGATCTTCTCGACCCACTGCAACGCGGGCTTCGCGTCGATCTCCGCGCGGCACGACAGCAGGCTGCCGCCGAGTTCGCGCTGGTCGTCGACGAGGATCACGCGCGCGCCGGCCGTCGCTGCCGCATGCGCGGCGGCGAGGCCCGACGGGCCACCGCCGACCACGAGCACGTCGCAGTGCGCGTAGCACTTGTCGTAGCGATCGGCGTCGAGCACTTCGGGCGCCTTGCCGAGGCCGGCCGCTTCACGGATCTTCTCTTCGTACTTCGGCCACATGTTGCGCGGCCACATGAAGGTCTTGTAGTAGAACCCGGCCGGCATGAAGCGCGAGAGCTTCTGGTTGATCGCGTACTTGTCGTTCTCGAGCGTCGGCTCGGCGTTCACGCTCGTCGCGACAAGCCCCTGATACAGCTCGATCTCGGTCGCGCGCGCGTTCGGCACCGTGTACGGGCCGGTTTCGAGCTGCACGACGGCATTCGGTTCCGCCACATCCGCCGTCACGATCCCGCGCGGACGGTGGTACTTGAAGCTGCGCGCGACGAAATGCACGCCGTTCGCGAGCAGCGCGGACGCGAGCGTGTCGCCCTGGAAGCCCTGGTACGTGCGGCCGTTGAACGTGAACGTCAGCGGAATCGCGCGATTGATGCGGCCACCGGTGCCGAGGCGGTCTTTCTGGCTCATTTGCTCGTGCCCTCTTCGTGTGCGTTGCCGGCAGATGCTCCGCCGAACTTTTCGTAGCCCTTGATATCGTAGGTGACCGTATCGCGCGTCACCTTGAACCAGCGGCGGCAGCCCTGCGTGTGCAGCCATTGCTCCTTGTGCAGCCCGCGCTTGTTCTCGCGCATGAACACGTATTCGCCCCATTCGCGGTCGGTCATGGTCTCGTTCGCCACCGGGCGCACGATGTCGGCCTCACCGCCGCACGTGAACTCGGATTCGGCGCGCGGCCCGCACCACGGACATTCGATCAGCAACATGTTTCTTTCTCCTCAGTGCGGTTAGTGCGCGACGGCGGCGGCGCCGTGCTCGTCGATCAGGTGGCCCGTGTAGAAGCGGTCGAGTGCGAACGGTGCGTTCAGCGGATGCGGTTCGTCGCGTGCGATCGTGTGCGCGAACACCCAGCCCGAGCCTGGCGTCGCCTTGAAGCCACCGGTGCCCCAGCCGCAGTTGAAATACAGGCCCTTCACGTCGGTCTTGGTGATGATCGGGCACGCGTCCGGCGACACATCGACGATGCCGCCCCACTGGCGGTTCATCCGCACGCGCGAGAACACCGGGAACATCTCGACGATCGCCTGCAGCGTGCTTTCGATGATGTGGAAGCTGCCGCGCTGGCCAAAGCCCGTGTACTGGTCGATACCGGCGCCGATCACGAGGTCGCCCTTGTCGGACTGGCTGATGTACGCGTGCACCGCGTTCGACATGATCACCGAGTTGACGACCGGCTTGATCGGCTCGGACACCAGCGCCTGCAGCGGATGGCTTTCGATCGGCAGACGCACGCCGGCCATGTCGGCGAGCGTGGTCGTGTTGCCGGCGGCCACCACCGCGACCTTCTTCGCCTTGATGAAACCCTTCACCGTATCGACGCCGACCACCGCGCCGCCTTCGCGGCGAATGCCCGTCACCTGGCAGTTCTGGATGATGTCGACGCCGGCGCGATCCGCGCCGCGTGCGAAGCCCCAGGCCACCGCGTCGTGGCGCGCGACGCCCGCACGGCGCTGGATCGATGCGCCGAGCACCGGGTAGCGGCTGTTCAGGTTGATCGTCGGCTCGATTTCCTTGATCTGCGCGGGCGTCAGGAATTCGGCGTCGACACCGTTCAGGCGGTTCGCGTTCACGCGACGCTCGGTGTCACGCACGTCCTGCAGCGTGTGCGCGAGGTTCATCACGCCGCGCTGGCTGAACATCACGTTGTAGTTCAGATCCTGCGACAGCCCTTCCCACAGCTTCATCGCCTTCTCGTACAGCGCGGCCGATTCGTCCCACAGGTAGTTCGAGCGCACGATCGTCGTGTTGCGCGCGGTGTTGCCGCCGCCGATCCAGCCCTTCTCGAGGATCGCGACGTTCGTGATCCCGTGCTCCTTCGCGAGGTAGTACGCGGTCGCGAGGCCGTGGCCGCCGCCGCCGACGATCACGACGTCGTATTCCTTCTTCGGCTCCGGGCTCTTCCACTGCTTTTCCCAGTTCTCGTGATACGAGAGGCCGTTGCGGAACAGGCTGAATATCGAGTAGCGGCTCATGTTTGGATCCTTCGTTAGCATTCGATGACGTTCACGGCGAGACCGCCGCGCGACGTTTCCTTGTATTTCGTCTTCATGTCGGCGCCGGTTTCGCGCATCGTCTTGATCACGGAATCGAGCGATACGTAGTGCTGGCCGTTGCCCTTGAGCGCCATGCGCGACGCGTTCAGCGCCTTGATCGCGCCCATCGCGTTGCGCTCGATGCACGGGATCTGCACGAGCCCGCCGACCGGGTCGCAGGTCATCCCGAGGTTGTGCTCCATGCCGATCTCGGCCGCGTTCTCGACCTGGTCCGGCGTGCCGCCCATCACGGCGGCGAGCGCGGCCGCGGCCATCGAGCACGCGACGCCCACTTCGCCCTGGCAGCCGACTTCCGCGCCGGAGATCGACGCGGTTTCCTTGTAGATGATCCCGATCGCCGCGGCCGTCAGCAGGAATTCGACGATGCCGGCTTCGTTCGAGCCCGGCACGAACTTCACGTAGTAGTGCAGCACCGCGGGAATCACGCCGGCCGCGCCGTTGGTGGGCGCGGTGACGACCCGGCCGCCGGCCGCGTTCTCTTCGTTGACGGCCATCGCATACAGGTTGACCCAGTCGAGCATCGACAGCGGGTCGCGCAGCGACTCTTCCGAACGCGAACGCAGGCGGCCGTTCAGCTCGGCCGCGCGGCGCTTCACGCGCATCGGCCCCGGCAGGTCGCCCTCGACCTTGCAGCCGCGCTCGACGCAGGCGGCCATCGTGCGCCAGATCGCGAGCAGCCCGGCGCGCACTTCGTCGGCGGGGCGCAGCGCGCATTCGTTGCGCAGCATCAGTTCGGCGATCGACAGCCCGTGTTCGCGGCACTGGCGCATCAGGTCGTCGCCGGTGCGGAACGGATACGGCACCTCGACCGCCGCGCGCACGCCGTTCACGCGATCGCCGTCGCGGTTCACGACGAAACCGCCGCCGACCGAGTAATACTCTTTCTCGACGAGCAGTTGGCCGTGTTCGTCGAATGCCTGGAAGCGCATCCCGTTCGGATGCACGATGCTCGTGCCGCTCATCAGCTTGCGATAGAAGCCGATGTGTTCCTTCTCGTCGAAGCGCACCGTCTGCTTGCCGAGCAGCGACAGCGACTTCTCCGCGCGAATCGCGGCGAGCCGCGGCTCGATCAGGTCCGGATCGATCGTGTCGGGCAGGTGGCCCTCGAGGCCGAGCAGCACCGCCTTGTCGGTGCCGTGGCCCTTGCCGGTCGCGCCGAGCGAGCCGTACAGCTCGACCCGCACGCGGCGCACGAAGCCGAGCAGGTTCGCGTCCTCCACGTGCGACGCGAAGCGGCACGCGGCGATCATCGGGCCGACCGTATGCGAACTGGACGGGCCGATGCCGATCTTGAACAGGTCGAACGCGCTGACGTTCATCTGGCTTCCTTTGGGTTGCATGCGTGAAATGTCGTTGGGCCCCAGTACATCAAAGCGTAAAATCGGCCGATAGAACAAAAACGGCATCGGCGTGGGATAGCGCCGCCAAGCGCCGCGCCGGCCGGCCCGAAAGTGCGTTTTGGCGATGGTTCGCGACGGAAAACCACAAGTCCGGCCACGGCCGATCGGCGACGCTGGCTGCATCCGCGCCGCCTCCGGCCGCTGCAACCCGCAAACCGAGTGAAACGAGTGAGACCGCCTGCCCGGCGTGAAGAGATTGGCCGCGATGACCCCCGACGTACCCGCTTCCCCCCTCGCAGAACCCGCGCCGCGGCGCATCCGCTTCGGCATCGTGCTGCTGCCGAACTTCACGCTGACGGCCTTCTCCGGCTTCGTCGACATGCTGCGGCTGTCGGCCGACGACGGCGACTACAGCAAGCCGGTGCGCTGCGCATGGAGCGTGATCGGCGAGACGCTCGCGCCGGTGCGCGCGAGTTGCGGGATCCAGATCACGCCGTGGGAGACGTTCGACGCGGCCGAGCCGTTCGACTATGTGGTGGTAGTCGGCGGGCTGCTGCATTCGGGGCCGCAGGCCGGCCCTGAAACACTCGACTTCATCCGCCGCGCGGCGGCGGGCGGCGCGACGGTGGTCGGCATCTGCACCGGCGTGTTCACGCTGATGCGCGCCGGCGTACTCGACGGCTACCGCACCTGCGTGAGCTGGTTTCATTACTGGGATTTCATCGAGCGCTTTCCGTCGGCCGATCCCGACCTGCTGATCGCCGACCGGCTGTTCGTGATCGACCGGCGCCGGATCACGTGCTCGGGCGGCCGCGCGTCGATCGACGTCGCCGCCGCGATCCTGCTGCGCCATTTCGATCATGCGACCGTGCAGAAGGCGCTGCGCATCCTGCTGGTCGGCGAGATGCAGAAAGGCAACGCGCCGCAGCCGCATCCGCCGGGCCTCGAGCCGGCTACGCATCCGAAGGTCAAGCGCGCGATTCTTCTGATGGAACAGCACGTCGGGCGTGCGCTGCCGCTCGAGGAACTGGCGTGCAAGCTCGACCTGTCGACACGGCAGCTCGAGCGGCTGTTCAAGGCGGAAACCGGCAAGAGTCCGCAGGCCTTCGCGAAACAGGTGCGGCTGCGCACGGCCGCGTGGCTGCTGACGAGTTCGGACCGCACGGTCGCCGATATCGCGTCGAGTTGCGGATTCGCCGATGCGTCGCACCTCGGGCGCGAATTCCGCAAGCAGTTCGGCGTGCCGCCGGCGACGTATCGCGAGCGCGGCGGCGACGTGGCCGAAGTCGATGCGGCGCTCGATGCGTCGGCCGACCCGGTCGAGGACATCGCCGACTGACGCCCCCAGGGCACTCGCCCCTTTCTTGGCCAACCGCAGGAACGGCGCACGTTCGCATCGGTTTCGAATCTTTTGGAACCGGTTCCAATCAACTTAGCCGACATTGACTTCCGTAAACGAGGGTTATCCCGGATGCTGATGCACGCTCAAATTTGTATGATGACCACATCACCTTACAAATCTGAGCATCATGTTCGAGAAAATTCCCGCCCGCGCGATGAGCGACCATGTCGCGCAGCAACTGCTCAAGCAGATCGAAGTGGGCAGCTTCTCGGCCACCGGCAAGCTGCCGACCGAAGCCGTGCTCGCGCAGGAATTCGGCGTGAGCCGCACCGTGATCCGCGAGGCGATCTCGCGGCTGAAGAACGAGGGCGTGGTCGAGCCGCGCCAGGGCAGCGGCGTATTCGTGAACCAGCACGGTGCGATCCGGCCGCTGCGGATCGACTACGCGGAAGCCGTCGAGGCGAGCTCGCTGCCGCACCTGCTCGCGGTGCGCCGCGCGATCGAGGCCGAAGTCGCGGCCGAGGCCGCGCTGCACCACACCGCCGACGACATGGCCGACATCGACGACGCGCTGCGCAAGATCGACGCAGCGGTGGCCGAAGGGCGCGACGGCGTCGCGGAAGACGTCGCGTTCCACCGCACGATCGCGGCCGTCACCGGCAACCCGTATTTCCTGAAGACGCTGCAGTTCCTGAACCAGTACCTCGAAGCCGGCGTGAAGGTCACACGCAGCAACGAAGCGACGCGCGAGGATTTCTCGCGGCAGGTGCGCGAGGAGCACGCGGCGATCGCCGACGCGATCCGCGCACGCGACCCGATGGCCGCCCGCAACGCGGCGCGCACGCACATGTACAACGCCGCCCGCCGTCTAGCGGAAGCCGGCATCTGCTGAAGCCGGCGGCGCCCGCCGCCGTTGTCCAGAACCTCTCTCGAATCGATCAAGGTTGACCATGTCACGAAATATTGGAGTCATCGGCCTCGGCGCGATGGGCCTCGGCGTCGCACGCTCGCTGCTGCGCGCCGGTCTGCGCGTGCACGCATGCGACGTGCGCGACACCGTGCTGCAGGCGTTCGCCGCCGAAGGCGGCATCGCGTGCGCGACGCCAGCCGAACTCGGCGCGCAATGCGACGTCGTCGTCACGCTCGTCGTCAATGCCGCGCAAACGGAAACGGTGCTGTTCGGTGAACACGGCGCGGTCGCGGCGATGCAGCCGGGCGGCGTCGTGATCGCAAGCGCGACCGTCGCGCCCGAATTCGCGGTCGCGCTCGGCGCACGCATCGAAGCGGCCGGCCTGCAGATGCTCGACGCGCCGGTGTCGGGCGGCGCCGCGCGCGCGGCCTCCGGCGAGATGACGATGATGACGTCGGGCCCGGCCGCCGCGTATGCGGGCTGCGAGGACGTGCTCGCCGCGATCGCGGGCAAGGTGTACCGCCTCGGCGACGCGCACGGCATCGGCTCGAAGGTGAAGATCATCAACCAGCTGCTGGCCGGCGTGCATATCGCGGCGGCCGCCGAAGCGATGGCGCTCGGCCTGCGCGAGGGCGTCGATGCCGATGCGCTGTACGACGTGATCACGCACAGCGCGGGCAATTCGTGGATGTTCGAGAACCGTGTGCCGCACATCCTGAACGGCGACTACACGCCGCTATCGGCCGTCGACATCTTCGTGAAGGATCTCGGCCTCGTGCTCGATACCGCGCGCCGCAGCAAATTCCCGCTGCCGCTGTCGGCCACCGCGCACCAGATGTTCATGAGCGCATCGAGCGCCGGCCACGGCGGCGAGGACGATTCCGCCGTGATCAAGACTTTCCCCGGCATCACGCTGCCGCCCGCCCGCTGATTCGAACGACGTTCCCGCCATGACCGCTTCCGCTTCCCGTCCCCTGCTCGGCTGCATCGCCGACGATTTCACCGGCGCGACCGACCTCGCGAACATGCTCGTCAAGAGCGGCATGCGCACCGTGCAGACGATCGGCGTGCCCGCCGACGGCGCCGCTGCCGACACGATCGTCGACGCCGACGCGATCGTCGTCGCGCTGAAGTCGCGCACGATCCCCGCCGCCGACGCCGTCGCGCAATCGCTCGCCGCGTACGCATGGTTGCGCGCGCAAGGGTGCCGCCAGTTCTTCTTCAAGTACTGCTCGACGTTCGACTCGACCGACGCGGGCAACATCGGGCCGGTGGCCGACGCGCTGCTCGATGCGGCCGGCGGCGACTTCACGATCGCGTGCCCGGCGTTTCCCGAGAACGGCCGCACGATCTACCGCGGCCACCTGTTCGTCGGCGACGTGCTGCTGAACGAATCGGGGATGGAAAATCATCCGCTCACGCCGATGAAGGACGCGAACCTCATGCGCGTGCTGCAACGGCAGACGAAGTCGCCGGTCGGCCTGATCCGCTACGACACGATCGCGCTCGGCGCGGCGGCCGTGCGCGCGCGGATCGACCAGCTGCGCGCGGAAGGCGCCCGTTTCGCAATCGCCGACGCGCTGTCGGACCGCGATCTGTACGTGCTCGGCGAAGCGTGCGCGGGCCTGCCGCTCGTCACCGGCGGCTCGGGCATCGCGCTCGGCCTGCCGGCGAATTTCCGCCGCGCGGAGCAGTTGCCCGAGCGCGACAACGCGGCGTCGCTGCCGCGCATCGACGGCCTGTCGGCCGTGCTCGCCGGCAGCGCGTCGAAAGCCACCAACGCGCAGGTCGCCGCATGGCGCGCGACGCGTCCGAGTTTCCGTATCGATCCGCTCGCGGCCTCGCGCGGCGAGCCCGTCGTCGATCAGGCGCTCGCGTTTGCGCGCTCGCACCTGCCCCAGCCCGTCCTGATCTATGCGACCGCCACGCCCGACGAAGTGAAGGCCGTGCAGCAGGCGCTCGGCGTCGACGCGGCCGGCCATCTCGTCGAAAGCACGCTCGCGGCGATCGCCCGCGGGCTGCGCGAACTCGGCGTGCGCAAGTTCGTCGTCGCCGGCGGCGAGACGTCCGGCGCAGTCGTGCAGGCGCTCGACGTGAAGTCGCTGCAGATCGGCGCGCAGATCGATCCGGGCGTGCCGGCCACGGCCACCATCGACGCGCAGCCGCTCGGCCTCGCGCTGAAATCCGGCAACTTCGGCACCACGGACTTTTTCGACAAGGCGCTGCGCGCGCTGGACGGAGCCGCACGATGAGCGACGAAGCGAAACTGCGCGAAGAGATCTGCGTCGTCGGCGCGAGCCTGTATGCGCGCGGCCATGCGGTCGGCAGCGCCGGCAACATCAGCGCGCGCCTGCATGACGGCTGGCTGATCACGCCGACCGACGCGTGCCTCGGCCGGCTCGACCCGAACGACATCGCGAAGGTCGGCACCGACGGCCAACCCGTCTCGGGCGGCAAGCCGTCGAAGACGCTCGCGCTGCATCGCGGCATCTACGCGCGCAACGCGGAGGCGAACGGCGTCGTCCACACGCATTCGACGCATCTCGTCGCGTTGACGCTCGCCGGCGTGTGGCGCGACACCGACGTGCTGCCGCCGATCACGCCGTACTACGTGATGAAGGTCGGCCACATCCCGCTGATCCGTTACCGCCGCCCCGGCGACCCGGCCGTCGCGGCCGAAGTCGCGGCGCTGGCCGACCGGGTGCGCGGCGTGCTGCTCGATCGCCTCGGCCCCGTGATGTGGGGGCCGTCGGTATCGCACGCGTCGTATGCGCTCGAGGAGCTCGAGGAAACGGCGCGGCTGTGGCTGATGACCCAGCCGAAGCCCGAACCGCTGACCGACGCGGCGCTCGACGAACTGCGCCAGACCTTCGGCGCGCGCTGGTAACGCGTCGTGCCCTGATCGCCCAGTAGTCCGTACCGGTTTTCATGCCCGCCGTGTGCGCGGGCCTTTCCGTCAGCACACACACGATCCGGCGGCGTACGCGCCGCCGGCACACCATAGTCCTGGAGACGACGATGACTGCTCTCGACGCGGCCGCAAGCCGCTCGCCCGCCGCGGCCGCCCAATCGGGCGAACTCGACCGCACCTACAAGAAAGTGTTCTGGCGCATCGTGCCGTTCCTGATGCTCTGCTACGTGGTCGCATATCTCGACCGCGTGAACGTCGGCTTCGCCAAGCTGCAGATGTCGCAGGATCTCGCGTTCAGCGAAACCGTGTTCGGACTCGGCGCCGGCATCTTCTTCCTTGGCTACTTTCTGTTCGAACTGCCAAGCAACCTGCTGATGCACCGCCTCGGCGCGCGCATCTGGATCGCGCGGATCATGATCACGTGGGGCCTGCTGTCCGCGCTGTTCGCCTTCGTGCAGACGCCGACGCAGTTCTACGTGCTGCGCTTTCTGCTCGGGCTCGCGGAAGCCGGCTTCTATCCGGGCGTGATCCTGTACCTCACGTACTGGTTCCCGTCGCATCGCCGCGCGAAGATCATCGCGGTGTTCATGTCCGCGATTCCGGTGTCGGGCATCTTCGGCAACCCGCTGTCGGGCTGGATCATGGAGCGCTTCCACGGCGGCTCGGGCTTTCACGGCTGGCAATGGATGTTCATGATCGAGGCCGTGCCGGCCGTGCTCATCGGCATTGCGACGATCCTGTATCTCGACAACAGCATCCGCGGCGCGAAGTGGCTCGACGAGCGCGAGAAGCAGCTGCTCGAGGACGAAATCGCCGCGCAGCCGCAGGAACAGCAGCAGCACGGCCATTCGCTGAAGGCCGTGTTCTCGGACCCGCGCATGTGGTGGATGTCGCTGATCTACTTCGCGTTCGTCACCGGCCAGTACGGGCTCACGTTCTGGATGCCGACGCTCGTCAAATCGACCGGCATTACCGATACGCTGCAGATCGGCCTGCTGTCGGCGATTCCGTTCGTCGTCGCGATCGTCGTGATGAACCTGTTCGGCCACAGCGCGGACAAGCGGCGCGAACGCCGCTGGCACCTGATCGTGCCGGCGCTGATGGGCGCGATCGGGTTTGCGGTCGCCGCGTCGTACTCGCACAATACGGCGGTGTCGATCGTGTTCCTGTCGCTCGCGGCAGGCGGCGTGCTGACCTGCGCGCCGCTGTTCTGGTCGCTGCCGACCGCGTTCCTCGCGGGCTCCGCGGCCGCGGCCGGGATCGCGATCATCAACTCGGTCGGCAACCTCGCCGGTTTCGCGAGCCCGTACGTGATCGGCTACCTGAAGGACGCCACGCACAGCACCGCGTCCGGCATGTACGTGCTCGCCGCAATGCTCGTGATCGGCGCGATCGCCGTGTGGCTCACGCCCGCCAAACTCGTGAACCGCTGATTCGCCGCTGGCCGATTCATCATTCGACGCGGGGCGCACGGCGCCCCGCCCCATTCATACACAGGACCCGCCGCCATGCCACGCTTCGCCGCCAACCTCTCGATGATGTACACCGAGCATGCGTTTCTCGAACGCTTCGCCGCTGCCGCCCATGACGGCTTCAAGGCCGTCGAGTACCTGTTCCCGTACGACTTCGCCGCCGAGGACATCCGCGCGCGCCTCGACGCGCACGGCCTCGAACAGGCGCTGTTCAACGCGCCGCCGGGCGACTGGGCCGCGGGCGAACGCGGCATCGCATCGCTGCCTGGCCGCGAGGACGAATTCCGCCGCGGCATCGACCTGGCGCTCGACTATGCGCGCGTGATCGGCAACAAGAAGCTGCACGTGATGGCCGGCATGGTGCCGCCGGGCGCCGACCGCGCGCGCCATCGCGACACGTATCTGGCGAACCTGCGTCATGCGGCGCAGGCGGCCGCCGCGCACGGCATCACGATCCTGATCGAGCCGATCAACCAGCGCGACATGCCCGGCTACTTCCTGAGCCGCCAGGACGACGCGCAGGCGATCCGCGCGGAAGTCGGCGCGCCGAACCTGAAGGTGCAGTTCGACTGCTACCACTGCCAGATCGTCGAAGGCGATCTCGCGATGAAGCTCAAGCGCGATTTCGCGGGCATTGGCCATATCCAGATCGCGGGCGTGCCGGAACGCCACGAGCCGGATGTCGGCGAACTCAACTACCCGTACCTGTTCGCGCTGATCGACGCGCTCGGCTACGACGGCTGGATCGGTTGCGAGTATCGGCCGAAGGCCGGTACGTCGGAAGGCCTCGGCTGGCTCAAGACATATCTGTAATTCCCGTATTTCCCAGAGGGTCAACAACATGAAAGTACTGATCACCGGCGGCGCCGGCTTTCTCGGCCAGCGTCTCGCGCGCAAGCTGCTCGAGCGCGGCGAACTGACCGGCCCGGACGGCCGTATCGAGAAGATCGACGAGCTGGTGCTGCTCGACGTCGTCAAGGGCAGCGATTTCGGCGATGCGCGCGTGACGTCGATCGTCGGCGACATCGCCGATCGCGCGGTGCTCGACAGCGCGATCGACACGCAGACGGGCGCGATCTTCCACCTCGCGGCGATCGTCAGCGGGCAGGCCGAAGCCGATTTCGATCTCGGCATGCGGATCAACCTCGATGCATCGCGCACCCTGCTCGAAGTGTGCCGCGCCCGCGGCCACCAGCCGCGCGTCGTGTTCACGAGCTCCGTCGCGGTGTACGGCGGCGCGCTGCCCGACGTCGTGCAGGACGACACCGCGCTCAACCCGCAATCGTCGTACGGCGCCGAGAAGGCGATCGCCGAACTGCTGCTGTGCGACTACGCGCGGCGCGGCTTCGTCGACGGCCGCGTGCTGCGGCTGCCGACCATCAGCGTACGGCCCGGCCGCCCGAACGCGGCCGCGTCGTCGTTCGCGAGCGGCATCATCCGCGAGCCGCTGAACGGCGAGGAAAGCGTGTGCCCGGTGCCCGGCTCGACGCGGCTGTGGCTGCTGTCGCCGCGCGGCGCGATCGACGCGCTCGTCGCCGGGTGCGAGATCAACGGCGCAAAGCTCGGCAACAAGCGCGTGATCAACCTGCCGGGGCTGTCGGTATCGGTCGACGAGATGATCGCGGCGCTGCGCGAAGTCGCGGGCGACGAGGTCGTGAAGCTGATCCGTCATGCGCCCGACGAACGCGTCGAGAAGATCGTCGGCAGTTGGCCCGGCCGCTGGGATACGTCGCGTGCGGAAGCGCTCGGGCTGAAGGGCGACACGTCGTTCGTGGACGTGATCCGCAGCCATATCGCGGACGAACAGCGCTGAGTTGCGCGGGGTCGGGCCGCATCGGTGCAGCCCGGCCGAACGTGGCCTGGCCGATTCCCCGACATCGAGCGACGCGCGTTGCGTCCCGGCCGCCTGCCTGAAGTACACATCGACGCCGGGACAACACCGCACCACCGCTCCACACGATTCGTCTCCGCGCGACACGCCGCGCACGTGCCTCGCTGTGCCGCGATGCCGACGGTCGCGCGCAACACGGGTACATAACGGCGCCTAGTTGCCGACCTGCGCCGGCATGCCGGGCTCGGCCGCCCGCGTCGCCGACGCCGCCATCCGCGCGCCATCCTGCTCGGCGAGCTTCGCTTCCGCGGCCTGGATATCGGCCGGATACTCGCCGTCGTCGCCCTTCGCCGGGTCGTACCCGGCCGCTTCGAGGCGAATCAGTTCGTCGCGAACCTGCGCACGCGTCAACGGTGCGGCCGATTGTGCGAATGCCGACTGACCGACGATCGCAGCGATCATCGTCAGTAGTGCGATATATGTTTTCATCATGAACTCCTTCAATGTGACGTATCGATCAACCACGGGATTTGCGTGACCTGAGAATGCAGGCCCGCGGCTCAGCTTCCGAAATAGACCGTGCAGAAGCTCGCGGGGCCGACGCATGCGGCGGCGCCTCGACGCGGCGACATCGCCGCCGGCTTGCCCGCGTCGGACGACACGGCCGGATCGCTGCCGACCGCCGTGCTGGCCTGCCGCTGCGGCATCCGCTCGGCCGGCTGCTGGAACAGCGGGCTCACGTCCGGATACGACGTATCGGTCACGAAGCGCAGCCCGTTGTTTTGTGCATCGATCAGTTCCTGCCGGACCTGTTCGCGCGTGAGCGCCTGTGCCGACGCTTGCGTCGCGACACCTGCGAGAGACATCGCCGCCACCGTGGCGGCTACCAGCCAGTGCGTGTTCATGTTCCACTCCTTCATCAGCTTCATCAGTCAACGAGACGACGTGCTACACCCGTATGACGACGGAGGGGCCGGGTTTATTCCCGCCTTTCCATGCGCGCCTGCCGAACGTTCATCGAACTGTCATTCATTCGTCAGCCGGCGTAACCTGACGTAACGCAATGCCCGCCGTGCTTCGGGCAGACTGACCCCCACTTCATCCGGGCCGCCCATCGATCGACATGTCCGCCGCTTACGACCATGCAGCCGCCCTGCTGCGCACGCTGTACGACCGCCATATCGACAGCGGTGCGGTGCTCGACGCGTCCGCATTCCCGGATGCCGAGCGTTTCGTGCGCGCGTGGCCGGCGATCCGCGCGGAGGCGCTGGAGGTAGCACGCGACATGCCGCGCATCCCGCGCTTTCACGAAATCATGCGCGAGCAGTACGACATCTCGGCCAACGATGCACGCGACTGGCGCATGTTCATCATGCAGGCGTACGGCCAGCCGTTTCCGCGCAATCTGTCGCGCTGCCCGACCGTCGCGTCGCTCGTCGCGGCGTCGCCGGACGTGCTGTCCGCGTCGCTGTCGTTCCTCGCGCCCGGCAAGCACATCCCGCCGCATCGCGGGCCGTTTCGCGGCATCCTGCGCGGTTATCTCGTGCTGTCGATGCCGAAGCGCGCCGACGGCACGCCGGCCGCCGTGCTGAAGGTCGACGGACACGAATACCGGCTCGACGAAGGCCGCTTCCTGCTGTGGGACGACACGTTCACGCACGAGGTGTGGAACGACAGCGATGCCGTGCGGATCGTGCTGCTGCTCGATATCCGTCGGCGCGGAATGCCGCGCTGGCTGATGTGGCTGTCGAATGCGGTGATCGGGGTCGTGCGGCTCGGCATCCGGATCAGGGGGCGGTCGATTCCGGTTTAGCCGCCGCCAGCCCGCGCAGACGCCATGGCAAACGCCATCGCTTGCGGCCGCTCCGTTCCGCCTTTCGACACCCGCCGGATCGCCTACACTACAAGCCGTCCCTTCGTGCGGCTCCTGCCAGCTACCGCCATGGCGCATCTCTTCTTCGCCGCGTCGATCCAGCGGCATGTCGAAACGCCCGAGCGCGACGTCGACGCGCATACGGTCGGCGAGGCATTCGACACCATTTTCAACGAGCAGCCGCGGCTGCGCGGCTACATCGTCGACGACCAGGGTGCGCTGCGAAAGCACCTGTCGGTGTTCATCGACGGCCAGCCGATCCGCGACCGGCAGCGCCTGTCCGATGCGCTCGGGGCCACCAGCCGCGTGTATGTCGTACAGGCGCTGACCGGCGGATAAAGGGACCGGATGCCCGAGCACATCCCCATACCAAGTGCCGTCTCACCAAGGCGGACCATCCGGAGACATCGCAACATGAACGATCGACTGCTCGTCGCCACCCGCAAGGGCCTGTTCGTCCTGCAACCCGACGGTCATGGCGGCTGGACGCCCGGCGAACCGCATTTCATCGGCGAACCAGTCAGCATGGCGCTCGCCGACCCGCGCGACCGCACGCTGTATGCGGCACTCAATCTCGGCCATTTCGGCGTGAAACTGCATCGCCTGCGAGCCGGCGCCACCGACTGGGAGGAATGCGCAGTCCCGGTTTATCCGCCCCAGCCCGCCGACGCGTCGCCCGCCCGCGCCGACACGCACGCAGGCAGCGTCGACACCGCCGACGCGCCTACCGGATCGCCGCAGCCGCCGTGGACCCTTCAGCAAATCTGGTCGCTCGAAACCGGCGGCGCGGACGAACCGGGCGTGCTGTGGGCCGGCACGATTCCCGGCGGCCTGTTCCGCTCCGACGATCACGGCGATTCGTGGGTACTCAACCGCGCGCTGTGGAATCGCCCCGAACGCGCCGAATGGGGCGGCGGCGGGTACGACGCGCCGGGCATCCATTCGGTGATGGTCGATCCGCGCGACAGCCGGCACGTCACCGTCGGCATCTCGTGCGGCGGCGTCTGGCAGACCGCGGACGGCGGCGCGACGTGGCGCGTGACCGCGGAAGGCATGGAGGCCGACTACATGCCGCCCGAGCGGCGCGGCGAGCCGAACATGCAGGACCCGCACCGCGTCGTGCAGTGCGCGGCCAACCCGGACGTGCTATGGATGCAGCATCACTGCGCGATCTTCCGCTCGACGGATAGCGGCGAACACTGGCGGCGCATCGAAGCCGAGCCGTCGAGCTTCGGTTTCGCGGTGGCCGTGCATCCGCACGAACCGGATACCGCGTGGTTCGTGCCGGCCGTGAAGGACGCGTGCCGGATTCCGGTAAACGGCCGGTTCGTCGTCACGCGCACGCGCGACGGCGGCCGCAGTTTCGAGAGCCTGTCGAACGGGTTGCCGGCCGCGCCCGCGTACGACCTCGTGTACCGGCACGGGCTCGCGGTGGACGATTCCGGCACGCGCCTCGCGATGGCGTCGACGACCGGCGGGTTATGGACGTCCGCCGATGGCGGCGAGCACTGGCAACAGGTATCGGCGCATTTGCCGCCGGTGTATTGCGTGCGCTTCGGTTAATCACGCGCGGACACCAAACGAAACGCAACCATCCGCACGTTGCCGAACGGAATTCGCGCGCCGGCGTAACCGACCGGCGCTTCACGCAGCCGGCGCTATCCGCCCGACCGACGCACGCGTCCGTGCGATTTCCGCTTCGAGCCAGTCGAGAAACCGCCTGACCTGCGGCTCGCGCTCCCGCCCCGGCCGGCACAGCGCGACGAAGCGCGCACCGGCGAGCCGCACCGCGGGCTCAATCGGCACCAACGCGCCGCGCTCGACATGCTCGGCGGCCAGCACGGAGCTGAGCAGTGCGATACCCTGCCCGTGCAGCACGGCCTGCAACGCGTAATGCTCGTCGTCGTAATGGCGAAACACCGCGCGTTCGAGCCACGCTTCCCGGCCCGCCGCGCGGCACCACGACGCCCAGTCGACCGACACGGGCAGCGGCGTATCCCACACGGTCTCGATCAGGTCGAGCGGCTCGTCGGTGCGATGCGCGTCGAACCCGGCGGCCGCATACGCACCGAAATATTCGTCGATCAACGCAATCTCGTGCAGCGCGGGAAACTTTCGCGACGTCGCGCGAATCGCGAGATCGATCCGTGCATCCCGTTCGAGATCGACGAGCGCGTTGCCCGTTTCGACCTTGATGTGCAGATGCGGATCGACGCGACGAAACGCGCCGAGACGCGGAATCAGCCACATCGCCGCAAAGGCGGGCGTGGTGGTCAGCACGAGCGCACGCTCGTCGGCCGCATCCGGACGCAGCGCGTCGAGCCCGCGACTCAACGCCAGCAACGCATCGTGACTCGCGCGAAACAGCCGCTCGCCTTCTTCCGTCAGCCGCACGCCGCCCGCGCCGCGCTCGAACAGCAGCACGCCGACGCGGCTCTCGAGCGACTTGATCTGGTGCGACACGGCGGCCGGCGTCACGGACAGTTCATCGGCTGCGGCCTTGAACGTGCCGAGCCGTGCCGACGCTTCGAATACACGCAATGCGGTCAGGGGAATTTTCGAGAACACGGAGCCTCGCGGGCCGGACGCGGCCGGGTTGAATTCGATTCAATCGGGGTGAGATTAGGTGAATTGAAGCAGGTGCGCAACGCGGCTAGCCTTGCGGGACGTCGCGGCATGGCGCCGCGGCGGTTGCCCTCGAACAGGAGGAACCCGTGCAAGGCCTACCGCGCAGGATCACGCAGGCGGTGCTCTACGAAGCGATCGCCATTTCCTGCATCTCGCCCGTGATCGCGGCGATCTTCAAGCAGGATCTCGTCTATTCAGGCGCGCTGTCGGCGACGATGTCGGCGATCGCGATGCTGTGGAACCTGATCTTCAACGCGCTGTTCGAGCGCTGGGAAGCGTCGCGCCGGCAGCCGGCGCGTACGCTCGGGCGGCGCATACTGCACGCCACCGGATTCGAGGGCGGGCTGATCTTCATCCTCGTGCCGGTCGTGTCGGGGTGGCTCGACATCTCGTGGTTCGATGCGTTCGTCGTCGATATCGGGCTGTTCGCGTTCTTCTTCTGCTACGCGTTCGTGTTCCAGTGGGCGTTCGACCGCGTGTTCGACGTGCCGGCGGCAACGAAGCAGTCGTGAGCCGGGCGCCTATGCCCCCGCGGCAATTTTTGGCAACTGCCAGCCGAACCTCACCGCCGCGATCCGCAGCGCAAAGCACGCGACGCCGCCGAGCACGGCCGCGACAACGGGCGGGCAGCCGAGTCGCCGGCACGACACGACGACGACCGCACCGAGCAGTGCCGCGCTCGCGTAGATGTCCGTGACCAGCACGACGGGAATCCGCGCGAGCAGCAGATCGCGCACCACGCCGCCTCCGCAGCCGGTCACGGCGCCCATCAGCGTCGCGATGAACGGGTGGACGCGGAATTCGAGCGCCTTCACCGCGCCCGCGACCGCGAACAGCGCGAGGCCGGCCGCATCGAGCGTCGTCAGCAGCGACGGCGAGAACGACGCGACCCGCGCATGAAACACGAAGGCGAACAGCCCGGCGGCGAACGCGAGCGCCGGATAACGCCAGTCGCTCACGGCGCTCGGCGGGCGCGCGCCGATCAACAGGTCGCGAATCACGCCGCCGCCGAGCGCGACGACGAGCGACAGCACCATCACCCCGAACAGGTCGAGACCGGCGCCGATCGCCGCATTGGCGCCCTCGATCGCGAACACCGCCGTGCCCGCGAGATCGGCGGCAAGCACGACTTGCTCGATGCGCTTCATGCGAGTGAATGGCCGATGTGAAGCATCGTCCGGTTACCGCGTACACCGATCGAAGCCGACGGGTCGTTCAGCCGCGTGCCGGCTGCGTGTCGCCGTCCGGATGCATCAAGCGGGTTACGGGTCATCGTCGTCTCCTCGATCGGGGATCGAGCAGTCTAGCGCATCGTCCGGCGACCGTCGGGCCAAGCGTGAAGCGGGCAGCAAAAAGCCGGCGCAAGCAGGTCACCCCGCTTACGCCGGCTCAATATTCACGTCAGGCTTCGCGCCGCATCCGCCCAGCCCGACACGTCACGCTCAATGCACGCCGAGGTACGCCTTCACCGCCGGCAGGCCGGGCTTGCCGTCGAGCGTCGTCACGCCGGCCAGCCACTTGTCGAGCGCTTGCGGGTTCGCCTTCAGCCAGTCGGCGGCGGCCTTGTTCGGGTCCTGCTTGTTCATGATCGGCACCATCACGTGGTTCTCGATCGACGTCGTGAACTGCAGGTTCGACACGAACTTCGCGACGTTCGGGCAGCGTTGCGCGTAATCGGGCGGGGTTGCGGTCAGCACCTTCGCTTCGCCGTAGTTCGGGCCGAACACATCGTCGCCGCCGGTCAGGTAGTCGATCTTCATCTGCACGTTCATCGGATGCGGTTCCCACCCAAGGAACACGATCCACTGCTTGTCGCGGGCCGCGCGATTCACTTCGACCAGCATCCCGGCCTCGCTCGACTCGACCAGCTTGAACTTGCCGAGGCCGAACTGGTTGCCGTCGATCATCTTCTTGATCAGCGCATTGCCGTCGTTGCCCGGCTCGATCCCGTAGATCTTGCCGTTCAGCTTGTCCGCGTACTTCTGGATGTCCGCGAACGACTTCAGGCCGCCCTGGTACACGTAGTCGGGCACCGCGAGCGTGTATTTCGCGCCGGTCAGGTTCGGCGTCGCGAGCACCTTGATCGTGCCGGCCTTCGTGAACGGCTGGATGATCGGGTCCATCGTCGGCGACCAGTAGCCGAGGAACACATCGATCTGCTTGCTCTTGATCCCCGCGAACGTGATCGGCACCGAGGCGATCGTCTTCGTCGGGTTGTAGCCGAGCCCCTGCAGCATCGTCGACGCGAGGCCCGTGGTCGCCGCGATGTCGGACCAGCCGACATCCGCGAAGCGCACGTTCTTGCACACGGGCGGATCGGCCGCATAAACGGCCGACATCGGCGCGGTCACCCCGATCCCGCACACCGCTGCGATCAATAGGCGCTTCATCTTGCTTCTCCTCAAAGTGATGTCGTTTGCTTGAATGCGGGATCGTTTATTGAAGCCGCGCGCCGCGATCCCGGCGACGTCGCGGACCGACGGATTGCCGCGGCTCAGCGCCCGGGCAGCCGCCGCTCGTAGCTCGGCGCGTGGCCGAACTGCGCGCGGTATGCCTTGCTGAAATGACACGGCGAATGAAAGCCGCAGACCGTCGTCACGCGTGCGATCGATGCATCGGTCGTGCGCAGCAGGTCGCGGGCGCGTTTCAGGCGCAGCGTCAGGTAATAGTGGGTCGGCGATACGTTCAGGTACACCTTGAACATGCGCTGCAGATGCCGCTGCGACAGCCGCACGAGCCGCGCGAGCTCCTCGAGCGACAGCGGCTCCTCGATGTTCGCCTCCATCAGCCGTACGACCTCGATCAGCTCCGCGCGCGAGAAGCCGACCCGCGCATCGACCGGAATCGGCTGCGTATCGGTCGAGCTGCGAATGCGCTCCAGGATGAACTGCTCGGATACCTGCGCGGCCAGTTGCTGGCCGAACCGCATGCCGACGAGGTTCAGCATCAGGTCGAGCGGCGCGGTGCCGCCCGTGCAGGTCAGCCGGTCGCGATCGACGACGAACAGCTCGTCGGCGAAGCCCACTCGCGGAAATTCGGAATGCAGCGCGGACAGGTTCTCCCAGTGCACGGTGCAGCGATAGCCGTCGAGCAGCCCGCTCGACATCAGCGCATAGGCACCCGTGCAGATGCCGCCGAGCGGCAGACCGCGTTCGGCGAGCGCCGCGAGCGTATCGCGCGCGCCCTCGTCGACCACGTCGCGGATGCGGATGCCGCCGCACACGATCATCACGTCGGGCAGGTTGTCGTAGTCGAGCGCCTGCGTGGGCCGCACGGCGATGCCGTTGCTGGCATGCGCGGGCGCGCCGTCGAGCGAGTAGATCGACCACTTGTAGTGATCCGCCCGCCCGACGTAATTCGCCATCCGAAGCACTTCGACCGCGCTCGAGAACGCGATCATCGAGAAGTTCGGCAGCGTCAGGAAGCCGAAATGGGCGAGGGACGAAACCGGTGAAACGCAGGCGGCGGGCGCGACAGCGACGGCGGACGTCACATCGGTCTCCTGGCGAGGAGGTTGCAGGGGGCCAACTCCGCGGCCGAAGCCGCGGAAGTCGTTATCCATATACAGGGTGAGCGGCCGGGGTCCGGCCGCCTGGGCTCAGGCCTGCGCGGGCGCGGCCTTCACGCGGAACAGCTGCTTGAGGCCCGAGAACAGCGGCGCCTTCGCGGTGCCCGGCGCGCGGCCGAAGCTCTCGGTGATGCGGTCGAGAATGATCGCGAGCAGCACGACCGACAGACCGCTTTCGAAGCCGAGACCGATGTCGAGGCGCTGGATACTCGCGAGCACGTCGTTGCCGAGGCCGCCCGCGCCGACCATCGACGCGATGATCACCATCGACAGCGCCATCATGATCGTCTGGTTCACGCCCTGCATGATCGACGGCAGCGCGTTCGGGAACTGCACCTTGTACAGCAACTGCCACGGCGTGCAGCCGAACGCCTGGCCGGCTTCGACGATCTCGCGGTTCACGTGACGGATGCCGAGGCTCGTGAGACGCACCGCGGGCGGCATCGCGAAGATCACCGTCGACAGGATCCCCGGCACGCGGCCGAGACCGAACAGCATCGCGGCCGGAATCAGGTAGACGAACGCGGGCATCGTCTGCATCAGGTCGAGGATCGGGCGCACGATCGCGGCGACCCACTTGCTCTTCGCGGCCCAGATGCCGAGCGGGATGCCGAGCACGAGGCTGATGATCGTCGACGACAGCGTGAGGCCGAGCGTGATGACCGTCTGATCCCAGAAGCCCGTCGCGAAGATCAGCAGCAGCGACAGCGTGGTGAACAGCGCGAAGCGCCAGCCCACCCGCCACAGCCCGACGCCGATGAAGATCGCCATCATCAGCCACATCGGGATCGCCTGCAGGCCATGCTCGACGAATGCCGCGAGCCCTTCGATCGCTTGACCGATCGCGTCGAACGTCTTCGCGTCGTGGTCGAGCAGGTAGTGAACGGACTGGTCGACCCAGGTACCGAGCGGAATCATTTCAGACATGGGAGCCTCGCGAACGCGTGATGGCCTTCAGGATGAGCGCACGATCGACCGAGCCGCAGTAGCAGCCGTCGTCGTCGACGACGGGCAGTGCATTCGGGCTCGCGACCACGCGCGCGACGACATGTTCGAGCGACGCATCGCGCCGGATGCTTTCGATCGGCCGCACGGACGGCGTGTCCTGGCCGAGCGCCTCGCGCGTGACGAAGCCGCGAATCTTGCGTGCGGCGTCGAGCACGAACGCGTATTCGGCGCTGCCGTTCAGCGAAGCCGCGACGTTCGCGGCATCGCACTTCGACACGAGCGGCACGGCGCCCGTCTGCATCAGGTCGCCGGCGGTGAGGTAGCGGCTGGTGTCGATGCCGTCGAAGAACGCGCGCACGTAATCGTCGGCCGGGTTCGCGATGATGTCCTGCGGCGTGCCGACCTGCACGAGGCGGCCGCCCTCCATGATCGCGATGCGGTTGCCGATGCGCAGCGCTTCCTCGAGATCATGCGACACGAACATGATCGTGCGGCGCTGCTCCTTCTGCAGTTGCAGCAGCACGTCCTGCATTTCGCGGCGCTTGAGCGGATCGAGCGCGGAGAACGCCTCGTCCATGATCATCAGCGACGGATTCACGGCCAGCGCGCGAGCGAGGCCGACGCGCTGCTGCATGCCGCCCGACAGCTCGGACGGCAGCTTGTGCGAGAACGGCGCGAGGCCGACTTGCTCGAGCACTTCCATCGCACGGCGCTCGCGCTCCTTCTTGCCCATGCCGCCGACTTCGAGCCCGAACGCGGCATTCGACACGACGGTGCGATGCGGCATCAGCGCGAACGACTGGAACACCATGCTCATGTCCTTGCGGCGCAGCGCGGTCAGCGCCGAGCGGCGCGCCGACGCGACGTCGAGCCCGTCGATCAGCACCTTGCCGGCGCTCGGATCGACCAGCCGGTTCACAAGGCGGATCAGCGTGGACTTGCCGGAGCCGGACAGGCCCATCAGCACGAAAATTTCGCCTTCCTGCACATCGAAGGAGACGTTGTGCACGCCGACGACCTGGCCGGTGCGCTTGAGCACATCGTCCTTCGTCGCGCCGGCGGCGAGCATGTCGAGCGCCTGCTGCGGATTGCTTCCAAACACCTTGCACAGACCTTCGACCACAACCTTGGGGGCATCCATCGAAACCTTCTCCTCGTGTAGCGGGGACTCGCGCTTGTCATAGCGTGCCTACATAGTTGCCAGAAAAAACCCCGGCCTGCCGACGAATTACGACAAACGCTTGCGCAAATACGACACGGCCGGCAGCCCCGCCGGGCGGGCCGCGCAGCCGATTGCGGCGGCGCAATACGCGCACCGCCAGCAACGACGGGCATCACCCGGCGGACTTGTGCGCAGCAACGCGCCAAACGGCACATGAGGTTTTGCGCCAGGCCGCCTCCGGCACGCGTCGCTTTACGACAAGTTCACGTCCGTTCCGGCGCCGATCTATTCAGACGAAAGCGCGCGCCGCATTCGCCAATAAAAAGCATGACCGTGCAAAAAACCGGATGGCGACACCGGACGGCGCACGCCGCGATACCGCGTCAAACCCGGGAATCGGCGCACGGACGCTGTGATACATTCGCCGCAAACACGCCGATCGCGACGTTGCCGCGAGCCCTTCACACACAGGCTCAACCGCACGACGCGCACATGCCGGTTCGCCTGCCGGCCGTGCTGAAACCACCTCGATCCGGTGCGATCCGCGATCGAAGGACGATAACGACAGTGAGAGGGAGCAAGGCGTTGAACTGGGCATTCGCCGTAATCGGTTTCATCGTGGGCGGCATCGCCGCGTTGATCGGGGATTTCTCGGCCGGGAGCGGCTCGCTGCTCGGGGCCGCCGTCGGATTCTGCATCGGGCACGCGCTGCGCCAACGCAAGCAGCAAAACCAGCGAGCCGCGGCCGACGCGTTCGCGATCTCCGCGACGCCGCCTCCCACCCCATTACCGCTCGCCGAGCGCGTCGCGCGCCTCGAGGCAACCGTCGACACGCTCACACGCGAACTCGACGCGCTGCGCGCCCAACTGGCAGGCGCGAAGGCCGGCGCGGCAACCTCCGGCGACATCGCGCAAACGGCTTCGGCCGGTGCCTCCGCCGTGCCGCTGCCAGCCCACGTTCCGACCACGCCCACGCCACAACCTGTCGCCGCACGGGCCGACACACCGGCATCCATTTCGACGCCGGCCCCTGCCGCGGCACCGGCAACCGCTGCACGCACCGCCACTGCGTCCGCTCACGCCAATACCACCGCCAGCGCACCCGCCACCTCGACCCGCCCTGCCCCGCCCGCACCACCCGCGCCGCGCGAACCCGGCTTCGTCGAACGCGCATTCGGCGCCGCGCGCGACTGGCTGCTCGGCGGCAACACGGTCGTGCGTGTCGGGATCATCGTGCTGTTCTTCGGCGTCGCGTTCCTGCTCAAGTACGCGGCCGACAACGACATGCTGCCGATCGAATTCCGCCTCGCGGGCACGGCGCTCGCCGCGGCCGCGCTGCTCGCGATCGGCTGGCGCGTGCGGGCGCGCCGCGCCGCATACGGCCTCGTGCTGCAAGGCGGCGGCGTCGGCATCCTGTACCTGACGATCTTCGCCGCGACCAAGCTGTATGCGCTGCTGCCCGTCGGCGCCGCGTTCCCGCTGATGGTCGCGGTCTGCGCGCTGAGCGCGTTCCTCGCGGTGCGGCAGAACGCGCTGCCGCTCGCGTTCATGGGCAGCGCGGGCGGCTTCCTCGCACCGATCCTGCTGTCGACCGGACAGGGCAACCACGTCGCGCTGTTCAGCTACTACGCACTGCTGAACGCGGGCATCTTCGCGATCGCGTGGTTCAAGGCGTGGCGCCCGCTGAACCTGCTCGGCTTCGTGTTCACGTTCACGATCGGCTCCGCGTGGGGCGTGACGGCCTATCGCCCCGCGCTGTTCGCGAGCACCGAGCCGTTCCTCATCCTGTTCTTCCTGATGTATGTCGGCATCGCGCTGCTGTATGCGGTGAAGCGCGAACTCGCGCTGCGACACTACGTGGACGGCACGCTCGTGTTCGGCACGCCGATCGTCGCGACCGCGCTGCAGGCGTCGCTCGTGAAAGGCATGCCGTTCGGGCTCGCGTGGAGCGCGGTCGCGCTGTCGGCGTTCTACGTCGCGGTCGCCGCATGGCTCGCGCGGCGCCGCGATCGCCTCGGGCTGCTGTTCGAATCGATGCTCGCGCTCGCGGTGATCTTCGCGACGCTCGCGGTGCCGCTCGCGTTCTCGGGGCCGACGACCAGCGCCGCGTGGGCCATCGAAGGCGCGGCCGTCGTGTGGCTCGGCGTGCGCCAGAAGCGCCTGCTCGCGTTCGGCTTCGGGCTGCTGATGCAGGTCGCCGCGGCCGGTGCGTTCTTCACGAGCCTGCTGAGCCCGGCCGACGCGACCGCGCTGCCCGTGCTCAACAGCCCGTATATCGCGATGCTGCTGATCGCGCTCGCCGGCCTGTTCACCGGCTGGTGGCTGCACGGGCGCGGCGAAGCGCGCGCATGGCACGCGTGGATGCCCGAGATCGGCGTCGCGGCCGCCGCGTGGGGGCTGCTGTGGTGGGTCAGCGGCGGGCTGCACGAGATCCTCGTCCACGCGAGCCGTCACGTCGACCTGCATGCCGACCGCTTCGTCATGGATACGACCGCGCTGTTCGCGGCCGGCACCGCGTGGCTCGCGCACGTCGTGCGCCGCCGGCTCGCGTGGCCGCTCGCCGAATGGCCCGCGCTCGCGCTCACGCCGGTGCTGGCGCTGCTCGCACTGCGCGCGTTCGATGCGCACGAAGCGCCGCTGTCGGGCATGGGCGCGTTCGCATGGCCGGTGGCCGTCGGCGCCGGGTTTGCACTGCTGTGGCGCCAGTCGCGCGGCACGACCGGCGCCGCTGCCGTGAACGGTGCGGCGCATTCCGTTGCAGCAGGCATCCTCGCGCCGCTGCATACGCTGGCGTTCTGGACCCTGTGCGGGCTGCTGTCGCTCGAAGGTTTCTGGCGCCTGCGCGCGTTCGTCCCGGAAGGCGCCTGGAGCTGGAGCGCATGGGCGTATGGCTTCGGCGCGCTGCTCCTGCTCGTGTCGGGCCCCGGCTCGCGCCTGCGCTGGCCCGTCGCGGCGTTCCCGCGCGCCTACCAGGTGTGGGGGGCCGCGCCGCTCGCCGCGCTGCTGTGGCTGTGGAGCCTCGCCAGCACGGCAAGCGACGGCGACGCCTCTCCGCTCTTCTGGCTGCCGCTGCTCAATCCGCTCGACGTCGCGCAAGGTCTCGTGTTCGTCGCGTTCGCCGTGTGGCTGCGTCGCCTGAAGACGCTCGGCGTCGCGTGGCATCCACGCGTCGTCGACTATCTGGCGATCGCGACCGTGTTCCTGTGGTTCAACGCGCTGCTGCTGCGCACGCTGCATCAGCGCTTCCACCTGGGCTACGACATCGACACCGTGCTGTCGTCGTTCGGTATCCAGCAAGTGTTCATGGTCGGGTGGAGCCTGTTCGCGTTCGCCGGGATGTGGCTCACGCGCCGCGACGGCATCGCGCGCCTATGCGCATTCGCGTCGCTGCCGCTGATCGTCGTGATGTGGGCGTGGACCTTCTACGCGAACTTCACGCAGGACGGCGGAAGCTGGGCGCGCGTGCCGCTGTTCAACCCGCTCGATCTCGTGCTCGCGGTCGTCTATGCGCTCGCCGCTTCGTGGTTCGTGCGCGCGCGCAAACTCGGCTGGACCTTCGGCACACATCGTGTCGAGCTGCTGGGTGCGGCCGGCGCGACCGGGTTCCTGTGGCTGAACGCGATCCTGCTGCGCACGCTGCATCACTGGGCCGGCGTGCCGTACGAATTCGGCGCGATGGCCGAATCGACGCTCGTGCAGGCATCGGTGTCCGTGTACTGGACAGTCTGTGCGCTCGCAATCACGATCTGGGCCACGCGCCGCGGGCTGCGGCCACTGTGGTTCGTCGGCGCCGCGCTGCTCGCGCTGACGGTCGTCAAGCTGTTCCTGTTCGACCTGTCGCACGTCACCGGCATCGAGCGGATCGTATCGTTCATCGGCATCGGCGTACTGCTGCTGTTGATCGGCTATTTCTCGCCGCTGCCGCCGAAGGCAGCCGCGCAACAGGACGGCCGGCCATGAAACGACTCGCCGCCCTGCTCGGTCTGAGCCTGCTCGCGTCGTTCGCGGCCGCCGACGGCGCGCCGAACGCCGGCCGCGTCACGCAGCGCTTCGCGCTCGACCTCGACGGCAGCGCCGCGTATTACCAGCTCACCGTGCCGCAGCCCGTGTATGCGGCGAGCCGGCGCGACGATCTCGGCGACGTGCGTATCTTCAACGGCGCGGGCGAGCCGGTGCCGTACTCGCTCGACGCACCCGCCGCGGCCGCGCCCGCCGTGCCGCCGTCCCGCACGCCGGTGCACTGGTTCCCGCTGCCGCCCGCGCGCGCCGAGCACGGCAACGCGCCGCTCGGCGT
>NZ_BCPO01000100.1:0-6801 GCF_016586105.1 Burkholderia sp. E168m15 | reverse complement strand
CTGCGCGCGGCCGTCGCGACGCCTTCGCGCCCAGGGCACGGCGCGGACCTCGTCGACCTGTCGCATACCGACGGCAGCACCGAAGCACTGCTCGTGCACGTGAACGACGACAGCTACCAGGGGCGCGTAGCCGTCGAAGCCAGCGACGACCTGCGCAGTTGGCGGCCGCTCGGCAGCACGCAGTTGCTGAAGGTCGGCCGCGGCAACGACATGCTGGTGCAGGAACGCATCGCGCTCGACGGCGCGGCGCCGCGCTACCTGCGACTCGACTGGCTCGACGGCGCACCCGCGATCGCGTCGATCGACGTCGAGACGCATCCGCGCGACGCACGCGGCACCGATACGGCGTCCGTGCCGCGCCAGTGGCGCGACGCCGTACGGATACGCGCCGGCGCCGCGCCGGGCGAGTATCTGTTCGACACCGACGGCGCGTATCCGGTCGATCGCGTGCGCATCGACCTGCCGCAGCCGAACACCGTCGCCCGCGCGATGCTGCAAAGCCGCGCCGATGCGCAGGCGCCGTGGCGCGACGTCGCTGGCGCCGTGCTGTTCCGGCTGCAGGGCAAGGGCGGCGAGCAGCGCAATCCGCCGCTCGAGTTCATCGCGAACACGGATCGCGCGTGGCGCATCGTCGTCGACATGCGCAACGGCGGGCTCGGCGGCGGCCAGCCGGCCATCGCGATCGGGTGGCATCCGGCCGCGCTGACCTTCGTCGCGCGCGGCACGCCGCCGTTTACGCTCGGCGTGGGCGACGCGTCGCTCGTGTCGTCGGCCGTGAGCCGCGACGCACTGCTGGTCGGCATGGCGCCCGAAGTGCGGCCCGCCCGCGTCGGCGCGGCGCTGCCGGCATCGGCCGTCGCGCCGGCGGCAGCCGCCGATGCGGATGCCGGGCGCCGCTACGTGCTGTGGGGCGCGCTGGTGGTGGCGGTCGGTGTGCTCGGCGCGATCGCATGGCGCGTCGCGAAAGCCGGCAGCGACACGCGCGGCCGCGACGAGTGACGTCGACGTGCATTTGCGTGCCGCTTGACGCGGCGTTCACGTTCATCGAGCAGGTACGTTCTTTGGGACATCGCCACGCGTGACCGCACCGATTCATCGAGTGGCTCGCCTTCCACCTTTGCGTGAAGGCCGCACGACGCGCCAGCGGCCCGAGCCGGAGTCCGTCAGCCGCTATCGAGCCATGAAGCGGCCGTGCTGACGCGGTCGCCACGGCGACGACCGGCAACTGGCCGCGCCAGCCGCGCGGCGCGCCGCGAAACGTCCGGCGCGGCGCACGCCCGACTCGCGCCGCGCCACCGCGACGATCTGCGGCGCCCACGCCAGCACGACACGCCGCACGGCCGCCACGCGCGCGGCCAGCCGCGATACCGGAGACACGCGGCGCACAGCATGGGCAACGGGCCGCTTGCACAGGATCGCGCTGTCGTAGCGCTTGCCGGCGAAGCGCATCACGTCGACCACCTCGAAGCCCTGCGCGCCGTAGAACGCCAGCAGATGCGCAGCAGGATGCGGCGTATCCAGCGCGAGCAGCGCATAGCCGCGCAACGCGGCCCACTGCTCGGCGAACGACATCAGCAACGCGCCGATTCCGCGGCTCTGGCAAGCCGGGTCCACCGCCACCTGGCGCACGCTCGCGACGCCTTCGCGCCGGTACAGCGAGCAGGCCGACGACGGATCGGTCGCATACAGCGTGGCCGTACCGACGACACGCCCGCCGCACACGGCGACATAGCACTCGCCCGCTTCCGCGCGGCGGCGCGTGACGTCTTCGTCCTGATCGACGCACGTGCAGTTGAGCCCCATCGCACCGAGCCGCGCGAACGCGCGGTGCAGCATCGGCGTCAGTTGTGCATAGCTGTCGATTGCCGGATCGAAACGCCGGACGATCACCCGATCGACGCACCGTGAAGGCAGCGCGGCAGGGGTGGGGTCGGCGATCGCGTTCCAGGGTATCGACATGGCCATGCTCCGTGGTGAAGATGCACGAAGTCTAGGAGCGCGCCGGTTGCCGTCGCAAGAAAAAATGTCGTAAAAATTCCGGGCGAAGACGGCGGGCGGAGGTCGCGAATACGGCATCGTTCCGATGCTGCGTGCACGTCGTGGCGAACGCATCGAAGCACCGATCGTTGTTCGCGCAAGCAACGCGCCATGCAATGAAGTCGCGTGGTGATGTCCACATCCGCGCGCATGCCGTTGACACGTACCGCCCCGCGCTCCAGACTCGCTGCTCCGTCACCGCCCCGCGAGCGCCCATGATCACCTGCTTCCTTCGCTACGTCGTCGATCCGTACAAACTCGTCGAATTCGAAACCTACGGCAAGATGTGGATTCCGCTCGTCAAGCAGTTCGGCGGCACGCATCACGGCTACTTCCTGCCGTCCGAAGGCGCGAGCAACATCGCGCTCGCGATGTTCTCGTTCCCGAGCCTCGCCGAATACGAACGCTACCGCGAACGCTCGAAGGACGATCCGGCCTGCCAGGCCGCGTTCCGCTACGCGGAGGAAACGCGCTGCATCGTCAGCTACGAGCGCAGCTTCTTCCGGCCGGTGTTCGAGTAACGGGCGGCGTCGCCGCGCATCGCGCCCCGTTTTCCAGCGGCGGACGAAAAAAAGCCCCGCCTGCATCCGCGCGGCGGGGCCAACCCATGTCAGTAGAGACATCATGGAGGAGACGAGCCCATCTTATCGACCGTGGCGCACCGTCTCAACCAAGCATTTCTGCTATCGATCTGCGGGGCCGCGCACACGATTGCCCCCGCCACGCGGCATATCGATAGAACGAAAAGTCGTTTTCAGAGTGGCGACGGGGTCGTTACCATCTGGTTTTAAGCCTGTGCTTAGCCGGGCAAGCCAATCCCAGGAGCGCCCCTTGACTGCATTCGATCAACACCGCCGCCCGTTCGTCGTCGGCATCGGCGGGACCACCCGAGCCGCATCGTCCACCGAACGCGCGCTGTCGTTCGCACTGCGCGGCGCGCAGGCCGCCGGCGCACGCACGCGCCTGTTCGACGGCCCGTTCCTGCATACGCTGCCGCACTACGCCCCCGAACACAAAACGCTGACCGACGCGCAGCGCGAGCTGATCGACGCCGTGCGCCAGGCCGACGCGATCATCATCGCGACGCCCGGCTATCACGGCGGCGTGTCCGGTCTCGTGAAGAACGCGCTCGACACGCTCGAGGAGCTGCGCGCGGACGAACGCCCGTATCTCGACGGCCGCGCGGTCGGCCTGATCGTCACCGCGTACGGCTGGCAGGCGGCCGGCACCGTGCTGACGTCGCTGCGCTCGATCGTCCATGCGCTGCGCGGCTGGCCGACGCCGTTCGGCGCCACCGTCAACACGCTGGAAACGCGCTTCGAAAGCGCCGACAGCTGCTCGGACCCGAAGGTCGTCGCGCAACTCGAGACGGTCGGCACGCAAGCCGCCGAATTCGCGCTCGCGTTCGCGTCGCATCGCGCGGCCTCGCACGCGGCATCGGTCGATGCGCTCGCGCCCGTACTGAAGGTCGCCAACCAGTAACCCCCGCATTCCGCCGCGCGCCTCCGATCGACACGATTCGACGGGGCGCGCGGCGCGTCTTCCAGCGCGTGGCGATATGCCGGGCGCATCGTCTCGCCTCTCGAACATACCGTTTCCGCGTACCGCCCCGATAACGATTCAGCCCGACGCGTGATTTGCATTGGCCGAAAGATTGGTTCACGCAGCCGGCAGGTTTTCGTACGCTGAAAGTCCGAACTTTTTCCGCGCACGCCATGAACCGTACGATCCGCTACAAGGGCTATGAAGTCGCTCCCGCTGCCGCCCGGTTGCCGAACGGGCTGTTCGCCGCCAACCTGACGATCGAACGCGCGAGCGGCGGCCCGTCGCCGCGCTCCGTGTCGTTCGACGCAATCGATTTCTTCTTCGAGGAAGAGCACGCCCTCGCCTACGCATCACGCTGGGGCCGCCTCTGGGTCGACACGAACGCGTGACACGCGCCGGGCCGGCGTGCTATCGTTTGTCAATAAAGTTGAGCGGTGTACATGAATAAAATCAATGGCTTGCAAAAAACTTTGCCATGATTGCTCGCTTCATTTTGCCATACAAGGTGAGCAAAAGCCGCTGAATTGACAAGAAATACGAGCACTCGCTAATAGGCTTGATTCTTCCCAAGATGGGGCGGTCTATCGATCGATTTTCGTCAAGATAGGCCGAGCACTATAGCGGAAGTGGCCTCCCACGCCACCTCCGCTCACAACTCTAGTCGGCGGGACTAGCATTGACCGGAACCATCATCAAATCCGTCAAGGCTTCCGCCACTTGTCCGGCTTCCCGGCACTCGTAGTACGCACCCGCTCCACCAGCACAGGGCCGCTCGGGTTGAGTTCGCGTGCACGTTCAATCGCTTCGCGTTGCGTCGTGGCAGTTGCACTTGCCCGTTGCGAATTCGGACGACGAACTGCGTAATCGCCTTCATCGAGGCGACGCTCAACAAAGATCTTGTTGGTCATTGGTCTACTCCGTAGCTGATTGAAGTTGCTTACCGGTCAGGAAGCGCAAGCAAGTTGTCGGTCCAGCGCCCATCGGCGACCGTTTGCACATACTTGGTCCTCCCGTTGTTGTTGACGTGTACCCATGCTCCTTGTCGTTGAGGGTTGCGATCCGGGCACCAGACGGAATTGTTCCCCTGACGCTCGATGTACGAGACCATTTGATCGCGAGTGAAAACCCCGCTTTCACCGACAGCTCGATCGCCGTCCCACACTTGCCACCACAGATGCGTGATGTGTTCGTGGCCTGCACCGCCGCCCATCCGTTTCGCTACGCACTTCAAAGTCCTTGCCATGGTTGGCACCTCTTCAAAAATTGAGGAACGCGCCAACAAAATGTTCGGAGTAGGCGCACAAAAAATATAGGCGCCTCGAATTCACTTGTCAAGCATGAAAAGTGCGCCTACTCTGAACATCGGGTAGTCAAGAATGGGGGGCCCCTACCCATTCGCGTGACGCGTTCCCATCATCGGCCGCCAGCGAGCGTGCGATCTATACAGGAGAGTGAAGTGGCAACCCCCTTGGGCGAAAAGATTCGAGCCGAGCGCAAACGTTTGAAATTGACACTGGATGCGCTTGCCGAGAAGACAGAGTCAAGTAAGAGCTACATTTGGGAGTTAGAAAATCGCCCCGTAGTGCGCCCGTCTGCAGACAAGATCTCTAAGATTGCGGCGGTGTTGGGCGTGACAGTGGAATTCTTGCTGGACGATGAGAAGCAGGAAGCATCGCAATCGGATGTAGACGAGGCTTTTTTCAGGCGTATCGGTCGCCTTGATGCGACTAAACGTGCCCAGTTGGAAAAATTTCTCAAGGCGATAGACGACGATGAGTGAGCCGACGACGCCAGCCGCGTGGGGTATCCAGTTGTCGAAATTGTGGACGCAAAGTGGTCAATCTTTCCCGGTCGACGTACAGGTGCTCGCGCTTGAGGTAACCAAGGCCAAATTTTCGGACCCGGTTGGCGTCATCAAGCCTCACGGTGTTGCCGGCATCGACGGCATGCTCTCAAAGAGAAAAAGCAAGGGCGACTGGTGCATCTCATATGACGCGGCGGTAACCATCCCCGGACGTATCAATTTCACGCTGGGGCACGAACTGGGCCACTACTTTTTGCATCGAGCGATGCGCGATACCTTTACGTGTGGCCAACTCGAAACGATGGGCTACAACGAAGGGGAGTCGAAAAAGCAGGAATCGGAAGCCAACAAATTTGCGTCGTTCCTGCTCATGCCAGCGGACGATTTTCGGCAACAAATTTCCGGACAGCCGATTACGGTTGATCTGCTCGGCCACTGCGCTTCTCGGTACGACACATCGTTCACCGCCACCACATTGAAGTGGCTGGACATCACGGACGAAGCAGCCATGCTCGTGGTTGCGCGGGATGATTTCATATGCTGGAGCTACCCCAGTGCCCGCGCATCGAAGTTGGGCTGCTACATGCCTCCAGGAGCACCCGTACCCTCCGCGTCAGTCGAGCGCTTGGCAGAAGCAAATGCCGCGAGAGACCGGATCGTTACGGTGCCCGCAGGCGTGTGGCACCCATCGTTCGAAGCAGAAGAGTCTCTGATCGTCTCCGACCAGTTCGACCTCGCCATCTTCTTGGTTCGATTTGTGTCGCCTGGACATATCGAACATGCCGAGGATGCGCCCTCTGACGCGGCCGACTTTCTGACTGAACGAGCGAAAGGATTGAACTGGACGCGCCAATAGCTTAGTGCGTGTTCTACCGTATCACCACAAATTACAAAGGAAACCGGAATGTTCGATCCAATGTTGCCGAATCGAGAGATGTTCATCCAGGACCCAGCCGGGTACAGCCTCTCCGGATGGAGCCGTTGGGCGATGCTGGCCGCAGCCCATGGTGCTGACGTCGATCCGACCAATGCTCCCAGCAGCGACGATCTAAAGAGTCCGATTTTGTGGCTGACTCAAGCCGAGGCGATGGCTCAGGCAGCGGTAACGCTCGTAAAACAGCAACCGAATTTCGACAACATGCCGACCGAACTGCGGGGAATTTGCGATTCTCAGTACTGCGCAGTCGCCCTCATGTTGGTTGGTTATAGCTTGGAAGTCTGCCTGAAAGCGATGATCATCCTCCGCGCAGGAGTTGCCGCGTACTCTGAAGCTGAGCGTGACCACAAGCATCACGAACTTCATCGTCTCGCGAATTTTATCGATGACCTCTCCCCCAAAGAACTAGCAACACTTGAACTTCTCACACACTTCGTATATTGGGCGGGCCGCTATCCCGATCCGGGCCAGAAGGGTA
>NZ_BCPO01000099.1:0-15460 GCF_016586105.1 Burkholderia sp. E168m15 | reverse complement strand
AATTGGCAAGCACGACAAGATATTCCAGATATCAGAAGAGAATCGGATTACTGCACACGATCTATTTGAAGTCGCAGCGAAGGTGATGTTTCATGTCAAGAAACTCGTCGGTGCTTGAAACTGCCCAGTTCAGACGAGCCCACTAATTTACGAGCGATGTACTCGAAGGGCAGGCGTGACAGTGTTCATCACAATCTTCTCAAGTATGCCGATACGTCAAACCTTTCCGAAGTCGGACAGGGTAACCGGCTTGAGTGCGGATACGCCGTATGAGGGACGCGAGATCGTGGGGTGGCCAATCGAGGTTTACAGCGGGGGGCGGTGTGTCGTTCGGGACAACACCCTGCAGGTCGAGGCCGGTACCTGACCACACCAACAAGCGGCCATCTCAAGTCACTCTTCTTGGCGTTAATGGCCAATCCTGAGACATCAGCTTACCGTCGCGATCTGCTGTACCGCTTCCTCAATGTACTGAAGATCCACATTGACGGAGAAGCGACAACCCTATTGGAGGCCGTGAACCTGTACCAGCGCGAAATGAGGCACACTGACCTGCTCCCCGCGTTTAGTACGGTGACGGTGTAGAGTCCGTTCCAGAGAGGAACGGCAATGAAAAAGCGATTCACCGAAGAACAGATCATCGGCATCTTGAAGGAAGCCGAGGCTGGCTTGAAGCCAGCGGAGCTGTGCCGCAAGTACGGCATCTCGGAAGCGACCTACTACAACTGGAAAGCGAAGTTCGGCGGGATGACGGTCTCCGAAGCGCAGCGCCTGAAGGAACTGGAGCAGGAGAACAGCAAGCTCAAGCGTCTGTTGGCCGAATCGATGCTCGACAACGCCGCGCTGAAGGACCTGCTGGCTCGAAAGTAGCAAGCCCGCAGGCCAAGCGCGAAGCGGTCCGGATATTGATGACCGAACGTGCCATGGGTGTTACCCGGGCCTGCGGGCTGGTAGGGATTTCGCGCTCGCTGTTCCACTACGAATCACGCCGCCGAGTTGATGACGAAGCGCTGACTGGCCGGATGATGGCCATCGCCGCGCAGAAACGCCGATACGGCTATCGCCGGATTCACGTGCTGTTGCAGCGGGATGGCTGCTTCGCCAACCACAAGCGCATCTGGCGCCTGTACAGCAAGGCGGGACTGAGCGTGCGCAAGCGGCGACGCAAGCGTATTGCGGCTGTCGAGCGCACGCCGCTACCGTTACCAACAGGCCCGAATCAGAGCTGGTCGATGGACTTCGTTTCTGACGGGCTGGCCTATGGTCGGCGGTTTCGATGCCTGAACGTGGTCGACGACTACACGCGCGAGTGCTTGGCCATCGAGGTCGATACTTCATTGCCGGGCCTACGCGTGCAGCAAGTGCTCGAGCGGCTCAAGGAGATGCGAGGCTTACCCGCATCCATCACGGTCGACAACGGGCCGGAGTTCGCTGGTAAGGTGCTGGATGCATGGGCCTACGAAGCCGACGTCACGCTGTCGTTCATTCGGCCTGGCAAGCCGGTGGAGAATGCCTATATCGAGAGCTTCAACGGGCGGTTCCGCGACGAATGCCTGAACGAGCACTGGTTCGTCTCAATGCGCCACGCCAAGCAGCTGATTGAGGAATGGCGTATCGAGTACAACACCGAGCGGCCTCATAGTTCGCTCGGCTATCTGACGCCTGCGCAGTTCGCCCGGGCGCACGACGCGAAGCAGCAGTTTTTAACCTCGGACTCTAACTGCAGTTCGGACTAAAACCGGGGGCAGGTCAACACTGGGCGACCTATTAATCATCCAAAGCTCATTGGGACAACACTATTGGTTAAGGGTTTGGAATACGACCATGCAGTCATCCTCGATGCCGATGCGCTTGATGCAAAAGAACTTTATGTTGCGATGACTCGAGGATCGAGATCCCTCACTATCATTGGATCAGGAAGGTACTTGCCTGCGAGATAGATCCGACCAAGAGGCTCTAACTCACCGACTCAGCAAAAGGTAATCGGTGAACTATTGACCTTGCCACAGTCTCGAGTGGACCACTCTTATCAGACACCTCCGACAGCACAGATCCTGTGCACGCCCAATATAACCTTCTGTCGAATTTCCACGCCCCAGACTCTTAGGTTTAGAAAATTCCATCCCGATACTTCTCTTTATTGATCGGGCGAAAAATCGCTCATCTCTTTCCTTACGAACTCTGGGGCGCAAAGCAGGCATTTCAAACTTGTTCGCCAATTCAGTCGAGCGTGGCAAACAATAGATTGAGGCCTTCAGACAAAAGCGGATGCGCGATAATCGAGTCACGAACCGCTCGGTAGGATAGGCCTCCAAGCATCGCCATCTGGACGGCGGTCGTCACATCGCCAGCACCTGCACCGACCATCGTAAAACCGAGGATTCGATCAGTCTCAGGGTGAATCAGCGCCTTCATGAAACCGCGCGTGTTCCCGTTCGTACGGGCCCGAGGAACCGCCGCCATGGGCAGCTTCGCGACACGTACTAAGATCCCCTCGGCCCTGGCATCGGCCTCGTTCAGGCCGACACGACCCAGTTCCGGATCAATGAAGAGTGCATACGGGATCGTACGATTAGCAGTACTGACGGAACGCCCCTCGATGCCGGCCTTCAGCACCCGATAGTCATCAAACGACGCATGAGTGAACATCGGCGTACCCGCGATCTCGCCAATTGCCCATGTGCGCGGGGCTGTCGTCGCCAGCTTTTCGTCGACCTTGATGATCCCGCGCCCATCCACCTCCACACCCGCAAGGTCGAGACCAATTGCATCAGTCTGTGGCTTGCGACCGGTAGTGACTAGCAAGTGTGACCCCTCGACGACACGGCCATCAGCAAGCTCGATGGTAACTTGCTGGCCACTTGTCCCGCGAACGTTCGCAATTCGGGATTGGAGTTCGAGCTTGATTCCGTCCGCCTCGAGCGCTTGCTGGATTTCGCGGCTGACATCCTCGTCTTCTCGCATCGCGACACGCGGCGCATCGTGGATCAGCGTGACAGCGCTCCCGAGCCGACGAAAGGCCTGCGACATTTCCAGACCGATGTAACCGCCACCAATCACTACGATATGCTCAGGAAGTTCGTCGAGGCGGAGTGCTTCGACATGGGTCAGCGGCTGCGCGTCGCGCAAGCCGGGCACGTTCGGAATCTGAGCAACCGTACCCGTATTGATGTAAACGTTCTCGCCCTCGTAGATTGCTTCGCTTCCGTCTTCTGTGCGGACGCTGATCGTACGAGGTGCAATGAAGCGACCGGTGCCGGTGATCAGATCCAGACCAGACTTTTCGAAGGCCGCACGATTGATCTTTATCATGCCGTCGACGACACCGCGCACATTTTCGGACACGTTCGCCATATCGGCCATGATCGATGCATCACCGGCCGCTTCGCGCCATCCGTGAACCTGCCGAGCGTTTTGAATCAACGTTTTGCTTGGAATGCAGGCGACATTGATGCACGACCCGCCGATCATTCCGCGCTCGATGAGTGCTACGCGCCTCCCCTGGCGCGCCATATCCATCGCGAGAGTTTTCCCCCCCTTTCCGCCACCGAGAAAGAGATATTCGTAGTGCTTTACGTCAGACATTATCAACTCCGAAAATTGCCCGTCCGATTGATCGTGTGCGACTCGAAGCAAGCACGAGCCCCCCCATCAACGAAATGACCTCATACATCGGTGTCCACGAAGAGGAACTCTCGCGCACTCACAAGTCGTGACGGTAAGTTATTTTGGATACCAGAATAAAATCACGAACTACAATTTCCTTTATCTGCATCCTTCGATACTCTATATCCAATCGCATGGTTGATATATCGTCGAAAGGAAGCAGCCAGTGTTTACGTTGGTTTCGCATCGTACATACCTAGGTATAAGCCCGCCAGCGATCGCTTCGATCCACCCCCGCAGCGCACAGGCCGGCCTCAGTCTAGTCGCTTCGATCATCGACCCATGTCTGGCGCGCAGTCGTTATTCGGCTTGTTGGGTCGTACTCGTCAGATACGTACAATCCGAGAATCGAAAAGGATGCGTCACGCTCATAACATAGCTGACGTCCTGCCGCCCATGTGATGGCACGACTCCGCGTCAAGCCCCACACATTCCACGCCTTGTACCCTTCGCTCCTGCATCCGTCGTTCCAACAGTACGGGAGTCCGACGCACAAATTGAGCCGTCAGCGATCGCCGGCGACTCGTCGACACATTCAAGTAAGCCATGCAGCACGCTGTGATTTCGACCATCAAGCCAACATTAATACACGGCAAGGATTGGAACGATGCCTGCGTTGCTGATGTGGTCGAAAGCGCCCTAAGGAAAATCGTACTAAGCAGCAAAGATCGCAAACCAATGTGCACCAAGATCCAGTAAAATCCACTAGCCTTACGATTGTTGCACGGTCTGGTTGCCGTCCTTAAGGACTCGAACGTCATGCCCTATTGTTCACCATGGCACATACTTTATTGGTGTGCTATCAGCCGACAGCGACGCTACCTTATGTATGGCCCAGCACATCCCCGCATGACAATCGCCCATCAGGCCCTCGATTCTCTGAACACGGATTCAGTCTGAGAATGTGGTGACAAGGATCACATACAGACATCCGTTCTCGATCGGATCACGAGGCACGCCGATACCGCGTTACCGAGTCTGTTGCAACAACTGACATACGACATCTTATTCGACCCTCGGGAGCACCACTTGGAATTGAACGCTACGGGAATATCCGATTCCTTGCCCGTGATTACCACGGTCGATGCAGCCAGAGCCGATCGCATTTTCAAGCGACTCGCGCTGCGAGTTCTGCCGATCTTTATGTTTGCGTATCTTGCGTCCTATATTGATCGCGTCAACGTAAGTTTCGCTAAACTTCAGCTTAGCCAGGACCTGGGATTTACCGATGCCGTTTTCGGTTTTGGTGCGGGCACATTCGCGTTGGGCTATGTACTATTTGAAGTTCCGAGCAACATGCTATTGCAGAAGGTCGGGGCAAAACGATGGCTGACACGCATTATATTGGCGTGGGCGATCGTCTCGGCTCTAACCACATTGATTGCCACACCAAAGCAGTTCTATGTCATGCGTTACCTCCTCGGAGTAACGGAGGCCGGCCTCGTTCCGGGTGTCGTATATTATATTTCTCAGTCGTTCCCGCGCTTCCACAGAGCACGAATTTTGTCCATATTCTATACGGCACTCCCAATGGCTGGCCTGATTGGATCCCCCATGAGTGGATTCATCATGGAATATCTCGATAGTCTTCTGAGCCTCGCCGGCTGGAAGTGGATGTTGATCATCGAGGCAATTCCAGCCTTCGTCGCCGCTATCATGTGCTGGAAATATCTGGAAGACGACGTCACCCAAGGAAACCACCGATCCGAATCAGATCGTAACTACCTTATTAGCGCGCTTGAAGAGGACAAGTCAATAGCCGCATCAATAAATCAGAACAATATCTTTTCAAGCAAGATTTTCTGGATTTTTGGAATTATTTATTTTCTCGATGTTTTTGGAATTTACGGCTACACACTCTGGGCGCCAACCATCATCAAATCGCTCGGTGTAGAGCGTAATTCCTTGATCGGGCTCCTCGCCGCGCTGCCCAATGCGGTTGCCGTTATCGTAATGATAATTGCCGGTCGGAAGGCCGATAGTCGCAGGGAGCGCAGGCTGCTCGTCGCCGCATTATTCCTGATGGCCGCCGCAGGTCTGACTCTCGCACTTGTCTGGCACGGCACGCTTTGGCTGAGCATTGCGGCGCTCTGTATTGCCAACGCGGGATTATTGTCCATCCCCCCAATATTCTGGGGTATGCCAACTGCCGTCCTCTCCCCCCGCAATGCCGCGAGCGGCATCGCGTGGATCAGCGCAATAGGCAATATAGGCGGCTTCTTCGGCCCCTATGTCGTGGGCTTATTGAAACAGTCCTCGGGCAGCTTCGTACCGGCGATCTATTGCATCATCGCATGCCTTCTATTCGGGCTAATTCTCACACTCTTATTACCGAAGCACTTGGTCAATCGCTAGGAAATAAGGCCCGCTCCGCAGGCGGGCTCAACTCCGAAACACCGCGCAACCGCGCTACGTTTCCACATTATCATCGCCTATGTGCATTTGAATCATGCCGCCTAGCGGCGTGAATGATCGACAAGCGATATCCGGCACGCGGCGTGTCGACTTAGTCGTCAGCGGGAGCAATACCCAGCAGTTTTGCCCCGAGCACCAACTCGGCCAGCGAGCGAACTTCCATCTTGCGCATCGCATTCCCGCGATGAATCTTGACGGTGATCTCGCTCAAATCCATTTCCGCAGCAATCTGTTTGTTCAATAACCCCCGCACGACGAAGCCCATGACTTCCCGCTCACGCGGGGTCAGCGATTCATAGCGACGTCTCACCTCCGCAACCCGTCCATCCGTCCTGCGACGAGCCTCGTGTTTCAGTAGCGCCCCCTCCACTGCGTCCAACATTTCCTGATCGCGAAACGGCTTCGAAAGAAAATCCAGCGCACCATTCTTCATCGCCTTGACCGACATGGCAACGTCACCATGCGCCGTGATAAAGATGATAGGCAACCCCATGTCGCCGGCAACGATCTGCTCCTGCAACACGAGCCCGCTCTGCCCCTTGAGCCGCACATCGAGAATAAGGCAACTGGATACGTCCGGCTTGTCGAAGGCGAGGAATTCTTGCGCCGAACTGAATAGCTCGACTCGCAGCCCAACAGACCGAAGCAACATGCCGAGCGCCGACCGCATGGAATCGTCGTCGTCGACAACATAAGCGATCGATTGCTTCACTACCTGTGGTGTCGCCTCACTCATGGACACCCCCACCGTTAATGGGCAAAACAAACCACATGGTCGCACCGTTATTCCCCCGGGATTCGGCCCAGATACGGCCACCATGCGCCTCGACAATCGATCGGCAAATCGACAGCCCCATTCCCATCCCCTCCTTTTTAGTTGTGAAAAATGGCGTGAACAACATACTCGCATCTGCTTCGCTAATGCCGTGCCCGGAATCCTCGATCGCAATGAGCGTCTTGTCGCCCTCGTATCGCTGAACTGAAACACTCAGCCTTCGCGTGCGATCCGTCACAACGGCCATCGCTTGAATTGCATTCATCAGCAGGTTGATGACGACTTGCTGAATTTGCACTCGATCGCCAGTAATCCAGAGCACCGACTGCGAAAACGACAGCGACACTTCGGCCTGGTGACTTTGCAGTTCTCGTCGCACCAGATCCACCGACTGTTCGATCACGGCAACGAGGTCGATTGACATCATATCCGGATCCCGCCGTTGCGCCATCGAGCGGATCTGATGAATGACCTGCGTCGCACGCCTCGCATCGTGAGTCATTTGCCCGAGCGCGTACTGAACCTCGGTGAAGTCGGGAGGCGAGCGCTTGATCCAACGCATGCCCGCCTCGCCCGCTGTCACGATTGCGGCAAGCGGCTGCGTGACCTCATGTGCGATCGATGCGGCAAGTTCACCAAGCATCGTCAGACGAGTCACGTGAGCAAGCTCCGCCCTAGAGCGCTCAAGAGCCTGCTCCGCGAGCCTGCGCTCTTCAATGTCCGTATTGACGCCGTACCATCGAACGATCTCGCCATTAGCGTCACGCATCGGTGCCGCGCCGATCATCATGCACCGATAGTCACCGTTGCCCAACCGCACACGCACGGTCACTTCAAAGCTACTTCCGGCGGAAATTCCTTGACGCCAAGCGGCTTCCAGCACGCCGATATCTTCGGCATGGATAATGTCGCGCCAGACGTCCTTGTCACTGGCAACCTTGACGCCGTAATCCGACCAACGACGGTTCAAATAAACGATGCGACCGTCGTTGGATGTACTCCAAACCATGCTCGGAATAGCATCGATCGTCGCGATCAACTCTTCCTTCTGCTGCCGCAATTCGGCTTCCAGGAATCTCGCTTGAGTGACATCGCTGTCAGTTGAAAGAACCGCAACGGGTTCGCCCGATTTATCTCTCGATATCGTCCAGCGACTGGAGATGATGATTCTCGCGCGGTTCTTGCAGGTTCGCGTGAACTCCCCCTGCCAGCTACCATCCTCTATGGCTCTGCTTAACAGATCGGCCGCCGGCAGTTGCGATTCCGTGGCAGTGAGTTCATGGAACGCCTTGCCCGCTGCTTCGGCTGCGCTCCAGCCGTAAAGACGCTCGGCACCGCGACTCCAAAAACTGATAAGACCGTCCAGTCCGCACACGACGACCGCATCGTGAGTAAGGTTGAGCAGATCGATCTGCTTCTGGAGGGTGAGTCGATTGCTCTGGTTGCGCAGCGCCAAAGCAGACACCGTTACGATGGCTAGCACGCTCAGCCCGCAACGCGCCAGGGAACTGATCGCCGTTTGATCGCTTTGTGCAAGCAGAAAACCCAGGACAGTCATGGAAACGCATGACCATGCCACTACAACGGTCACGGCCTGGGACGCGACCGACGCGACTAGTAGTATCACGACAACGTAAAGAACAGCCACCGCAACATCGATTGGCGTGAATGCATCGGCGATAAAGATACAAACGGCGAGGAGCGTAGCAATGAGGTAGACGACCCGCTGTCTTCTCTCCAAGACATCTTCCTCATTGTCGCTGAATTTCGCGGCCCCCATGTTCGCATCAGAGCGCGACGCAAATCCCGCACTTATGGTGCTGCTTTCGCTCCTGCGACGATCATCATCCATATGACCTTTTGCTTCAAAACGATATCCTGAGGATCAACTTCATGCACTCGGTGAGGCGATGTCGTCGAGGCGAAGTTCGATCTGAACCGGATCAACAGGTTTGCTGAAAACGCAAATCGCGCCAAGCTTCATCGCCTGCCTGTGAGTGGCTTCGGATGGAAACGATGTAATGAAAATGACAGGAGGAGCTACGCCTCTTTCAAGCAGCATCTCGTACATTTCCAACCCCGAGATACCGGGCATTTGCACGTCCGAAATGATACACGCAACGTCCGCGATTCGTTCTGCACTCAGGAACTCTTCCCCCGATTCGTAGGTTCTGACTTCCCACCCGAGCGAACGCACAAGACTGCCGGTTGCTCTACGAACTGATTGATCGTCGTCGATAATTGAAACTACTGATTGATTTGCCATAAGAGCAACGTTCCTTACCTCCATGCCTTAAGGATGGCGCAAATTCGGCGCCCAGCGTCGATGCCCCATGCGAATGGTAGTTCGCGGTCGAGATCACGGTAACTATACGTATGTATGAGCGCTACCCTCGGCGTTATCCGATGAAACGATGAGGCGGCGCAGAAGCCGCCGACGGCCGCCCGCAAGGCGGTCAGCCTCTCACGGCACACGAGATCAACACCCGTCACAATCCATCCGGCCTCAACGCTTGCCCATGTCCATCACATACGATGCACCAATGCGTCGTGGCCAACATGCCGAATGGGCAACGCACCCATATGGCTCATGCCGACAACCCTACGAAGGGGCGCATCAAATGATTCAGCCTGCGCCGATATCTGCACCCGCGAATCCTCCGCACCCTGCCGCTGAAGTTGTTCCTGGATCCAATCAAGAAACGCCCTGACGGACATGGGAACATGCTTTCGATCGCTATAGAGAACCGAGATCGGCTGCGGCGGAGGAGAGTTCTCTTCGAGGATGCTTACCAGTCGACCGGCGGAAATTTCTTCTGATACCATTCGCTCGCAAACTTGAACGACTCCGACTCCGCCGACCGCATAACGAATCGCGGATCCGGCATCGTTTACAGAGATGCGCTCGGGGAACTTCAGACGCACCTCCTCTCCTCCGACCATGTATCGAAATTCGCGCGTCGGCCCGAAGCGTCGTGGCGTGTAATGAATTATCTCGTGATCTCGCAGCCCTTCCGGATCCCGCGGTATCCCATGCCGCGCGAGATACGAAGGGCTCGCAACCGTCAGCGCGTGAAAGCTACCGACGCGCCGACTGCGGAGAGACGAATCCGCGAGTTGGCCAACCACGACAGCGCAGTCGACGCCGTTGGCAATCAAACCGTCCGGATCGCCTCCGACGTTGATGCGCAGCGCCACCTCCGGGAATGCCGCCTTGAATTCCGGGACAAAAGGCAGAATCGCATGGGCCACTTCCTGGTCGACGTCCACAGTCAGGTGGCCGCGCGCAATCTTACCCGTCCCACTGAGCTGCTCCTTCATTTCGCAAATTTCGCTCAGTATCCTCTCACAATGCTCGAAATACTGACTGCCTTCTGCCGTCAATCGAATACAGCGAGTGGAGCGCTGCATTAATGTCACGCCGAGGTGGGCTTCCAGTTGGCGAACAAGGGTGCTGGCCGATCCAGCGCTCATACCCGCAATTTCAGCCGCCGCTGTAAAGCTGCCGACGCGCGCGATGTGAGTGAAGATCGACATTGCCTGCAGGATTCGGTCCATACTTTTCTCCTGGATTCGTGAGTGAAGAAACACGAATCCAGTCTATGGAACAGCGGCCGCTCACTCCATTACCTCGCGGGAGTCAATGTCACATACGATGGTGTTAAGTCATTAATTCATTGTCGCGCGAAAACGCCACCCGGCTTCGGTCCGACATCCGTCTGCCAACGTGACGTGTATCCGCACCACGTCACAACCCATCGCGAGACGCGAGACCTTGCCCGGGCGTGGAGTTTGACAAGGTAAGACGAGCGCAATGAGTGGTGGCGCGAACAATTGCGTGCAGCGAAATCTATCGAATACCTGCGTGGACGGCCGGACGACATCCTCGCGCGCTCACGACGTCGAAAACAGCCACAGCGGGTCTTCGCTCGCGATGCCCGCGGACAGCAAGTCCAGCCCGAATTTGAGGCTGTGCGTCAGGTGCCATTTCGCCGGGCAGCGGCTCCAGGTTCCTGCAACCAAATGAACCTGTGTTGAACTGAATACCTGCCAGGCGTGCAGCCGGGTTCGCTCCCGCGGACCCGGTCTCGAATACAACGATGTCGTTTTTGAACGACATCACTGGCAAAAGCAAACGTTGTTCAATTCCGAGTCTCGATGCCGATATTCAGATTGTTGGTTACCGACGTGACACCGACGACTTGGCGCGCACTCGCTTCTGCGAGCTGAATCTGAGCTTCCTCATCGACGTGGCCGATCAGCGTCACGATGCCGTGTCGAGCAAGCACGGTAATGTCTGACGACGCAAGGTGCGGCGTAGCCGACAGAGCGCGCCGCACCTTCTTGGCCAATAGGCGATCCGCTGCGCGCTGTTCTTTCCGAGGATTTGCCGCATGCGCAGTGCCCGTCACGACAGCCGGAACGTAGCCCGTATCCGGACCTCTCTCTGCAGATGCGTTGACGCAAAATGCCAGGCAAGTGATCGCGAGAATTGAGGTAAATGTATTTTTCATGCTGGTTCCCTAGTTTCAACAATGGATAGACAAATCAGCCTTCGAGCTTCCTAGTGCTTTCTCGCTGACCACGTGAATCATAAGATTCGTTGCTCACGATTTATATACGTCCACGTCGAAAACTCAATTCGTCAACAACCAAACCAGCGTCGAGGTCGATTGCCCCAAACCATCCTCTCTCACGGATATACGATGGTATATATCACACAATTCTTTAGGATATGTTCAACAGAACATTTGCACAATAGTCAATCACAATCCGTATTGGTACCTTGCCATATCCCAACATCTTGTCAGGCATGGGAATGAAAACCACAAAGACCGTATTCCGCATATACGAAATTTGGTTACTCATTGCACTCACGCTGTTCTTCTGCGTTGAATCTCTGCTCGACGCGATCTATATGCAGAATGAGAGTGAACTCGCTCCCATGATTGTCGCGCGCGCAATCTGGCTTGCGCTGATCATCGGCGCGTTTTCCAGGTATGTAGTTGCGATCCGAATCCTTGCATTCGCATGCGGAATCAGCGCCATTACCGTTGGTTTTTCACTGCCATGCTTGGCGACGATCTCTCCCGTCCTCGCTGGCGTGCTGTGTGTTGGCGTGGTAATCAAAGCGTCCACCGGAATCTACATGCTGCATCAGATCAGTAATCCCGATTCGTTCGGTGCACAATCGCTCGACGCCCACAGAACACCACACTAACGAAGCACTGATTCGCCTAGCTTGATAGTCATCCTCGACGCAGCCGAGAGCGTTGTCGGAGATGTTTTACGGAACATGCCCACGACGACGAAACGGCAAGCCAATTTTTGCGCAAACGGAATACGTGTGACTCGGTGTCCGCGTTTCCTCGGGCGGGTGTAAAAACTCGATCCGTGGTCGAGATTGCTGACGGCAACCGAGCCGTACTACCCGAAATGGGGCTGCCGCCCGTTGATCAGCCTATAGAGAACGACTCGAATTCTACCGGCGTATAGGATGTTGCTGATGGCAACGGTCCGGCCGAACTGCTCAACGATATACGACGGGCTATTCGATATTCTCGGCCGTGATTGGGCCAACCTGCGGTCGACGTGATCACCCCACCCGGCTGCCGCGAATGGTAGAAGTCCCGCGGCCGCCATCGCCCCCCCGGAGAGTAGAAGCACTGTGCATCCCCGAATTCGCTCGCGGGCAACCGCGTGCGGACATGGCACACCGACTCGCATGAGACCGACGCCGCCTACGAAGCGGACATGCTGAATTGCGTACAGGATCTCGTCTTCCTGCAATCCATTAGCATTGCGTACGATTACTATGTCTCGTGACCGGCCCCGTCGATCTCGGTCAACGGGAATACCGATCACTTCAGGGCGCCTTACAGTGACTCAGCCATTCAGTGGTTGTTCGCCGTCTCCTTACGGAGTTTCGCCACGTCCGCCGCCTGCACGGCCGGCGCACCGTTGTTCCAGCCGGCGCGCATGAAGGTCAGCACGTCGGCGATCTGCTGGTCGTTCAGCTGGTTCGAGAACGCCGGCATCGGATACGCGGACGGCACGCCACCGATCACGAGCGTGTCGCTGCCGTTCAGCGTCACGTTGATCAGCGACGACGCATCGGCCTCGAGCACGTTCGGATTGCCGGCGAGCGGCGCGAGCAGCGGCGCATAACCGCGTCCGTCCACCCCGTGGCAATGCAGGCAGTAAGCGTTATACACCTTCGCGCCCGGATCGGCTGCCGGCCGGCCCAGCGCGACCTGCGTCGCCTTCGGATCGTAGCGGTACGGCGGCGCCCCCGTGCCGCCTGCCGCCGGCAGCGATTTCAGGTAACGGGAGATTGCCGCCAGATCGTCGTCCGTGAGTGCCTGCGTGCTGTGGTTGATCACGCTCACCATCGAACCGAACGCGGTCGCATGGCGGTTCGCGCCGGTCTTCAGGAACTGCGCGACCTCGGCCTCGTTCCAGCGGCCGAGCCCCGTGTTGGGCTCGCCGGTCAGGTTCGATGCGAACCAGTTGTCGATCGGCGCACCCGACAGGAACGCCGCGCCGCCTTCGTCGAGCGCCTTCTCCTGGAAGCCGACGCCGCGCGGCGTGTGGCACGACCCGCAGTGCCCGAGCCCCTGCACGAGGTACGCGCCGCGGTTCCACATCGCGTCCTTGGCCGGCTTGTCGGCGTAAGGCGTCGTGTCGAGGAACACCATGTTCCACAACGCGAGCGGCCAGCGCATGTTGAGCGGCCACGGGATGTCGGACGGCCGGTTCGCCTGCTTCACCGGTTCGACGCCGTGCATGAAGTACGCGTACAGCGCCTTGACGTCCTCGTCCTTCAGCTTCGCGTACGACGGATACGGCATCGCCGGATACAGGTTGTGACCGTCCTTCGCGACGCCCTTGCGCAGCGCGCCGGCGAACTCGGCTTCCGTATAGCCGCCGATGCCCGTTTCCGGATCGGGCGTGATGTTGGTCGTGTAGATCGCGCCCATCGGCGTGACCATCTTCAGGCCGCCGGCGAACGGCGTGCCGCGCGGCGCGGTGTGGCACGCGACGCAGTCGCCCGCTTTCGCGAGGTATGCGCCGCGAGCGACGAGCGCGCTGTCGGCCGGTGCCGTCTGCGCGGCCTGCGCGGCCGGGCCGGCCAGCATGGCGGACAGCGCGAGCAGCGATGCACGGAACGTATTCAGGGCGAGGTTTCGCATGATCGTCGCCTCCCCTCAAGCCGTCTTCAGCTGATCGCCGACCGGCAGCTTGCGCAGCCGCTTGCCGGTCGCCGCGAAGATCGCGTTCGACAATGCCGCGGCCGTCGCGGCCGTGCCCGGTTCGCCGATCCCGCCCGGCGCTTCGCCGCTTTTCACCAGATGCACCTCGATCGGCGGTGTCTCGTTGATCCGCAGCATCCGGTAATCGGTGAAATTGCTCTGCACGACACGGCCGTCCTCGATCGTGATCTCGCCGTACAGCGCGCCCGTGATCCCGAAGATGATGCCGCCCTGCACTTGCGCCTCGATCGTGTTCGGGTTGACGGACATGCCGCAATCGACCGCGCACACGACGCGCTTGACCTGCACCTCGCCGTTATCCACCGCGACGTCGACTACCATTGAGAAGAAAGTGCCGAATGCATACATCACAGACACGCCGCGCCCCTGCCCCTTCGGCAGCGACGGGCCCCAGCCGGCCGCCTTCGTCGCGACGTCGAGCACATTCAGCGCGCGCGGCGCCTTGCCGAGCAATGCACGGCGGTATTGCACGGGGTCGGTCTTGGTCTGCGCGGCCAGTTCGTCGATGAAGCTCTCGACGACGAACGTGCCCCGGGTCGGCCCGACGCCACGCCAGAACGCGGTCGGCACGTGGCGCGGCTCCTGGCGCACGTAGTCGACGAGCTGGTTCGGCAGGTCGTACGGCAGATCAGCCGAGACTTCGACCGCGTCAGGATCGATACCATTTCGGAACGCGGGCGGCGCGAAGCGCGCCATGAGCGACGAGCCGACGATCCGGTGCTGCCACGCGATCGGCTTGCCGTTCGCGTCGAGGCCGGCCGAAATCTTGTCGTAGTAGTACGGCCGATACATGTCGTGCTGGATGTCTTCCTCGCGCGTCCAGATCACCTTCACCGGCGCGTTGACCTGTTTTCCGACCTTCACGGCCTGGTCGATCATGTCCGTTTCGAGCCGCCGGCCGAAGCCGCCGCCGAGCAAGTGGTTGTGCACGACGATCTTGTCGGGCGACAGGCCCGTGAGTTGCTGCACGGTGTCAACCGCGCGCGTCGGCACCTGGGTGCCGACCCAGATCTCGCAGCCGTCGCCGCGCACGTGCACCGTGCAGTTCACCGGCTCCATCGTCGCGTGCGCGAGGAACGGCTGTTCGTAGACAGCGTCGACGCGCGTCTTCGCGTTTGCGAACGCGTGGCCGACATCGCCTTCCTTGCGCGCGACCGCGCCCTTGCCGCTCACCGCCGCCTGCGCGAGGTCGGCAACGATGTCCTTCGTGGACACCTTCGCGCCCGCGCCCTCGTTCCACTTCACGACGAGCGCCGATGCACCGCGCTTCGCGGCCCACGTGTGATCGCCGACCACCGCCACCGCGTTGTCGACGCGCACGACCTGGCGC
>NZ_BCPO01000098.1:0-25425 GCF_016586105.1 Burkholderia sp. E168m15 | reverse complement strand
GTACGATGCGCGCCGGCCGCTCGGCGGATGCTGCACTTCGCCGTTCACCGCACGGCAGGATGCCGGATCGACGCTCCATTGCTTCGCGGCCGCCGAGACCAGCAGCGTGCGCGCGGTCGCGCCCGCGCGGCGCATCGGTTCCCACGCGTAGCGCACCGACGTCGAGCCGCCGGTGAGCTGGCCGCCGAGCAGCGGATCCGTGAACAGTTTCTCGTTCGGCGGCGCATGATCGAGCGTCACGCTCGACAGCGGTACCTCGAGCTCCTCGGCGATCAGCATCGGCAGCGCCGTATAGACACCCTGCCCCATCTCGACCTTCGGCATCACCAGCGTGATCTTGCCGGCGCGGTCGATCTGCACGAACGCGCTCGGCGCGAACACGCCGGGCTGCGCCGGTTCGGCCGCGTCACCGCCGATCACCGAGCGCCGCGCATCGTCGCCTGCCGCCGGCAGGCTGAAACCGAGCAGCAGGCCACCCCCCGCCGCCGCGCCCAGCGACATGCCGAGCTTGAGGAACGAACGGCGCGATACGCCCGCGCCGGCGGCTTGTCCAGCGACCTTGCCTGCTTCGATCAGTCCTCGAGACATGTCACGCCTCCTTCGCGGCTTGCTTCACGGCCGCGCGAATCCGGTTGTACGTGCCGCAGCGGCAGATGTTGCCGGCCATCGCCGCGTCGATGTCGGCGTCGCTCGGGTTCGGGTTCGATGCGATCAGCGCGGTGGCGGCCATCACCTGCCCCGACTGGCAATAGCCGCACTGGACGACGTCGAGCTCGCGCCACGCCTGCTGGACCTTGTGGCCGGCCGGCGTCGCGCCGACGGCTTCGATCGTCGTGATCTTGCGGCCCGCGACGGCCGCGACCGGCAGCACGCACGAGCGCGCGGCGACGCCGTCGAGATGCACGGTGCACGCGCCGCATTGCGCGATCCCGCAGCCGAATTTCGTGCCGGTGAGGCCGACGACGTCGCGCAGCACCCAGAGCAAGGGCATATCGTCGGGGGCGTCGACCGTGCGGGTTTCGCCGTTGATGTTGAGGTTTACCATTCAGCCTCCAGGGCCGGTAATTGGGGAAGCGCCGCCGGCGCGCGCCTCTGTTGCTGCCACTGAGCGAGCCATCACTGCACGGCACGCTCCGAATAAGCCTGGTGTCCGCACTATATGTGCGTCAATACCACGACGCGCGACGCCACCGGCGAATATTTCGCGTATCACATACCCGGCGCGGACAGCCGCTGAAGCAGCAATGCCGGATCGCATCGATTCAGTCCGACATTGCCTGGCAAGCGCGTCCGCAGCGGTCAAGCAACCTCCGCGAGGGTGCGGACAATCTCATTGACGCTGCTCGCGCCGTCGACCATAACCACCCGCGATTGGCGCGAATATCATGCCGAAAATCCGCCACCGCCCATAGTCTCTACAACGACATTTACGGCTAGGATTTCGGACAAGCGGACGGGGCGCCCCCAACTTGGCCGACTCCGCTCGCTCCGCTTCTGGCCCGGTAACCTTGTCACACCGGGACTACATACCCACGTATAGTGGGACTCCCGCCTCGGACGTCGTACACTTTGCTCTCGAGTCAAGCAATGTTCCTCCCAGCGCGATCGACATCCGTATTTCGCACACTGTCCAGAATTCTCTTTCTACTTCAGCCATGCACGTGCGTTCAAATGATGATGGTAAGCAAGGCGATACCAACCCACTGTCCAGCCCGGTTGCGATTGGTGACACCGATTACCAACGGGAGCGATACCCATTACTCACCGAAGCGGAAATACACCGAATCACGCGATTCGGTGAAATCCGCGAGTGGAACGACGGCGATCAGATCTTCCGTGTGGGCGAGCCGGGCTTCGGTATGTTCGTCATCCTTTCGGGCTCGATTCGCGTCACTCGCCGGGATGCACTGAACCGACAGATTATTGTCAAAGAGCTGGGGGATCATCATTTCGTCGCCGAGGTTGGCCAGATATCAGGAGCGAGATGCCTAGTTGACGGCGATGCCGCAGGCAACGTCCGCGCACTTCAAGTTACACCGGCCAGGCTGCGGGCACTGATGATCGCAGAAGCAGAACTCGGCGAGCGCATCATGAGAGCCTTGATCCTGCGGCGAGCTGGACTCGTCGAAGGCGGCAGCGGCATCATCGTCGTCACGGAATCAAATTCGCCGATTCTCAATGCACTTCAGAACTTTCTCACACGGAACAGCATTCCCTACACCGTCGTCGATAGTTCGGATCTGGAGATTGCGCGCTACGTCAATCAATACCCCACCGATTCCGCAGACTATCCGCTCGTTATCTGCCCGGACGGAAAGGTTCTCTGCGCGCCAACCGAAACCGAACTGGCGACAGCGCTCGACCTCATTCCCGATTTTGATGAAGCCGAAGTGTTCGATGTCGCGATCGTCGGCTCGGGCCCTGCCGGCCTGGCCACTGCGGTGTATGCAGCATCGGAAGGCCTAGCTGCCGTCATTTTGGATAACCACGCACCAGGAGGACAGGCAGGCGCGAGCGCGCGCATCGAGAATTTCTTCGGTTTCCCGGCTGGTATATCAGGGTATGCACTGACCGCACGCGCATATATCCAGGCTCAGAAATTCGGTGCGCGCGTCGCGATCCCGGTGGATGTCGAAGCCCTGGAATGTGACACGTCTCCATTTCGCCTCCGGCTCGGTAATAACGGCACGGTGCGGGCCCATTCGGTCGTCATAGCTACAGGCGCGGCTTACCGCAAGCCTGCGATCGAAGGGATCGAACGTTTTCAGGGGCGAGGCGTGTATTACTGGGCCTCTCCGGTAGAAGCCAAACTATGCGCGGGGAAAAATGTCGTGCTTGTCGGCGCCGGAAACTCGGCCGGACAGGCCGCCGTCTATCTGGCATCGCATGCGAAACATGTCAGCATGCTTGTTCGGGGACCGAATCTATCCGACAGCATGTCGCGCTATCTCATCGATCGCATCGAATCGATGGACAACATCGACATTCACTTCAATACGCAGATTGCGTCGTTTCGCGGTGAGGATGAGCTGGAGGAAATCGAGATTGCCGGCTCCGACGGAAAGCGCACATCGAAGAAAGCGGAGCACGTCTTCCTGTTTATCGGGGCGATACCTAACACCTCGTGGCTTGACGGATGTGGGGTCACCGTCGACACATCCGGCTTTGTGCTAACGGGATCCGACGTTTCCGCACAGGCTGGAGAGCATGAAACCAGTGTCCGTGGCGTATTTTGTGCCGGAGACGTGCGGCATGATTCCACCAAGCGCGTGGCGGCCGCTGTCGGCGACGGAGCAGCGGTCGTCTCGCAGCTTCACAAGTTTCTTGCCAGCTTGACCGCATAAAACAGCGCCGATGACGGGTGCGGCAACGGTCATGCCACCATCACCTGAGACGGCGCCCCATGCAATCGGTCCGGCACTGCCTAGACACACGAATTGTCGGGCGTCATCATCATGCTCGAGCACCTTTCGCGCCCGTATTCCGGATAGATGACGGCAATGCAAGCAGTCGTCGTGGCCCGTTAACACATGACATTGACTATTGCAGATACGTTGACTTCGCAACGGGCTCAGCCGCCGATAAGGCACAACACATCGACTTCCGTCTTTCACGCTTTCCATGAAAGCAGAAGCGCAGTACCGTCCGACAAGAACACGTCACCCGGTCAGATTTCAAGCATCGCATGGAGAGCGGTCAGATCCAGTTCAACGTGCACGTCGGATTTCGCACGTCCGAAAACGAGGTGCTGTGCCCCTTCAGACTCCGCTGCAAACTGCGTGTTGCCGCGCGAAGCGTCCGTGCCCCAACACGACGGCAATGCGCGCGATTTTCCAATCTCCATCATTGATGGAGCAATCACATTCGCATTCCTCCAACGCAGCTGAATCTCGAGCCAGTCGATGAAAGCACGAATCGACCTCGGAATGTAGCGCTGGTCCACATAAAGGGCAAAGATCTGCAGCGATGTCGGACGATTTTCGGCTAAGAGGCTCACCAAACGTCCATTGGCTATTTCGTTCACTACCATTCGGCCGCACACCTGTGCGATTCCGATACCTTCAACAGCGTACTGAACTGCCGAACGCGCATCACTAACAGAGATCCGCTCGGGAAATTTCAAGCTCACCTCGCCTCCGTCCACGCAATATCTGAAGTCACGCACGGGGCCGAAACGGCGGGGGGAATAATGAATGATGTCGTGGCGATCCAAATCGCCAAGCTCATGCGGAACGCCGCGTCGGGACAGATAGGCCGGGCTCGCGACCGTCACTGCGTTGAAGTCGCCAATGCGTCGCCCGCGGAGCGACGAATCCGGCAGCGGCCCTACCGCGATCGCACAATCGATTCCGTGCTCGACCAGGCCGCCTGGATCGCCACCGATTTCTAGGCGAAGTTCCACTTCCGGAAATGTCAGGCGAAATTCCGGGATCAGCGGCAACACCGTATGAGCGATCTCCTGATCGATGTCCACCGACAAGCGGCCACGCGCCACATCCCGCGCGCCGGCGAGATGAGCCTTCACTTCTTCGATCTCGCCCAGCACCCGCTCGCAGTGCTCAAAATACTGCGCGCCCTCGGTAGTCAAGCGCACGCATCGCGTGGAGCGCTGCAACAAGGTCACGCCGAGATGATTCTCGAGATTGCGTACCAGGCGACTGGCCGTTCCGGCGCTGATGCCAAGCAGTTTTGCCGCTGCCGTGAAGCTTCCCACACGCACGATGTACGTGAAAATCGACATCGCCTGCAGTGTGATTTCCATGGTTTTCTCCGAACGAATTCTGAGGAATGGCAGTATCAAGCCCGTCAAAATCCAATCATCTCCTCACAATGCAATCGGTTTGGAATTTACGTCTGCTGATTCAATGACCGATGACCCATCTTGCTCACCCATCGGCATTTCGGGTCATCGGCAGATCCCGGGCCGAACTCGGTCATAGCCAGCATCCGGCCCAAGTTCTGCCTTACTTGCGTGTCGTGTTCTCGAAGAAAGCGAGCAGATCCGCATTGACCTGATCGGCGTGCGTGATCGCGATCCCGTGCGATCCGCCCGGATACACCTTCAGCGTCACATTCGGCGCAATCGCGGCCGTCCGGCGCGCCGACGCGTCGATCGGAACGATCTGGTCGTCGTCTCCGTGCAACACCAGTACCGGCACGTTGATCTTTCGAAGATCCTCGGTGTAATCCACTTCCGAGAACTCCCGGATACAGTCGAACTGGCCCTTGATCGAGCCCATCATGCCCTGCGACCAGAACGAATCTATCGTCCCCTGCGAAACCGTCGCACCCTCACGATTGAAGTTGTGGAACGGCACCGCCAGATCCCTGTAAAACTGCGAGCGGTTCTTCAAAACACCTTCGCGAATACCGTCGAACACTTCCATCGGCAAGCCGCCCGGGTTCGCTTCCGTCTTCAGCATGATCGGCGGTACCGCACCGATCAGCACCACTTTCGCCACACGTGCCGTGCCGTGACGGCCGATGTAGTGCGCCACCTCGCCGCCACCCGTGGAATGGCCCACCAGCATCGCACCGCGCACGTCAAGGTGATCGAGCAGCGCAGCCAAATCGTCCGCATAGGTATCCATATCATTGCCGTCCCACGGCTGCGCCGAGCGACCATGCCCTCGACGGTCGTGCGCAATGACCCGGTAGCCGCGACGGCCGAAGAACAGCATTTGCGCATCCCATGCATCCGAAGTCAGCGGCCAGCCGTGCGAGAAAACAACGGGCGTGCCATGGCCCCAGTCCTTGTAGAAAATTTCGGTATCGTCACCCGACTTAAAGTAACTCATTGCGCAACTCCAAACTTGTCTTGAATTGAATACATGTTCGGCGTATCGGCGGACGGCGCGTAACGGCATCGGACCATGACACGCCATCCGACCGTACTTCCGTTAATTGTGCTTGATATCGAAACGATCGGCGTTCATCACCTTCGTCCACGCGGCAACGAAGTCACGCACGAACTTCTGCTGCGAATCCTCGCTGCCGTACACTTCCGACAGCGCGCGCAGTTGCGAATGCGAACCGAACACTAGGTCGACACGCGAGGCCAGCCACTTGAGCTCGCCCGTCGCACGATCCCGACCTTCATAGGCTTCGTTGGCCTCCGAGGTCGGCTTCCACTCCGTGCCCATGTCGAGCAGATTGCGGAAAAAGTCGTTGGTCAGCACTTCGCGACGGTCCGTGAACACGCCGTGCTTCGAATCGCCCACGTTCGTGCCGAGCACGCGCAGGCCACCGATCAGCACCGTCATCTCCGGCGCCGATAGCGAAAGCAGTTGCGCCTTGTCGATCAGCAACTTCTCTGCCGGGATCGTATAAGCACCTTTCAGGTAGTTGCGGAAGCCGTCAGCGATCGGCTCGAGAACCGCCATCGAATCGACATCCGTCTGCTCGGCGCTTGCGTCGCCGCGCCCCGGCGTGAACGGCACCGTGATCTCGACCCCGGCTGCTGCTGCGGCCTGCTCGACACCCGCATTCCCCGCGATCACGATCAGGTCGGCCAGCGAAACCTGCTTGCCGCCCGTGGCCGCACGGTTGAATTCCACCTGCAGCGCGCCCAGCACCTCCAGCACCGTGGCCAGTTGCGCCGGCTGGTTCACTTCCCAGTCCTTCTGTGGCGCGAGACGCACACGCGCGCCGTTCGCTCCGCCGCGCTTGTCCGAACCGCGGAACGTCGAAGCCGACGCCCACGCAGTGGAGACCAGTTCTGAGACCGACAGACCCGATGCGAGCACCTTGGCTTTCAGCGCGCTCACATCCTGTTCGTCTACCTGGGGATGATCCGGCATCGGAATCGGATCCTGCCACAGCAATTCCTCGCTGGGCACTTCCGGACCCAGATAACGCACGCGCGGCCCCATGTCACGGTGCGTCAGCTTGAACCACGCGCGCGCGAATGCCTCGGCGAACTCGTTCGGATTCTCGAAGAAGCGGCGCGAGATCTTCTCGTAAGTCGGGTCGGCACGCAGCGCAATATCCGAGGTCAGCATCGTCGGTACACGGCGTTTGCCCGGTTCAAACGGATCCGGCACACTGTCCGCACCGGCGCCGCCCTTCGGCTGCCACTGATGCGCGCCAGCCGGACTCTTCGTTAGCTCCCAGTCGTAGCCGAATAGATTCCAGAAGAAATTGTTGCTCCACTGCGTCGGCGTCGACGTCCAGATCACCTCGAGGCCGCTGCCGATCGCATCGCCCGCCTTGCCTGACCCGAACGAACTCTTCCAGCCCAGCCCCATCTGTTCGAGCGGTGCCGCTTCGGGCTCAGGCCCGACGTGCGACGCATCACCCGCACCGTGGGTCTTGCCGAACGTGTGGCCGCCCGCGATCAGGGCGACGGTTTCCTCATCGTTCATCGCCATGCGTGCGAAGGTCTCACGGATGTCGCGCGCCGACGCCAACGGGTCGGGGTTGCCGTTCGGGCCTTCCGGGTTCACATAGATCAGCCCCATCTGCACTGCCGCCAGCGGCGTCTCGAGCTGACGATCGCCGCTGTAGCGCTTGTCGTCCAGCCAGGTCGATTCCATGCCCCAGTAAACGTCCTCGTCCGGCTCCCACGAGTCTTCCCGGCCGCCCGCGAAGCCGAACGTCTTGAAGCCCATCGATTCCAGCGCCACGTTGCCAGTCAGTACGATCAGGTCCGCCCACGAAATCTTGCGTCCGTATTTCTGCTTGACCGGCCAGATCAATCGCCGGGCCTTGTCCAGCCCGACGTTGTCTGGCCAACTATTCAGTGGTGCGAATCGCTGTTGACCTCGCCCTGCACCACCGCGGCCATCCCCCGTCCGGTATGTGCCGGCACTATGCCACGCCATGCGCACGAAAAACGGCCCGTAGTGACCGAAGTCCGCCGGCCACCAGTCCTGCGATGCCGTCATCAGCGCGCGCAGGTCGGCCTTGACCGCCGCCAGATCCAGACTATTGAATGCTTCAGCATAATCAAAGCCCGGATCCATCGGATCCGCCTCGCTCGAATGCTGGTGCAAAATCTTGAGGTTCAACTGGTTCGGCCACCAGTCGCGGTTCGTCGTCCCGTTACGCTTTCCATGGTTAAACGGGCACTTTCCCTCATTCGACATCTGGATTCTCCTCGTGTTGCAAATACGCAATCTTCAGTAAATCAACGTATATCCGAGCGTTCACTGATCCCGGAACTCTTCACTGCAAATCCGCAAAGTCAAAAAAATGGCGGAACACCTTCCGTAACGATCTTCCAGACGGCTTTGTTGCTCGAGACCATCTTGAGCGCACGCCCGGCGTTCTCGGTGACCTCACTTGCATTCTTACTCATGGTCGTCCCGAACCTGCTCGCATCGATCAGATGCGGAACATCGATCGCGCGAATTTAAACTCCCAATTCGGCGAGAGCAAATAGGCTTCAGTAGCATGACGTCCAGTCGAGCCGGCTGGCCTATCGACACGAGTTGCCTTCCTGGCTTCAATCGCCCGTGGCACGTCGACGCACAAACGTTTCCGTACGGGACAACACGCCCCGTCGGACGAGCTATATCGCTCCCTACCGATTCAAAGGAGTTCGATGTTCTCCAGATCAATTGATACGACCAGTGGTTCGGAAATCGAAGTACCGTCAGGCATGCGCGGATAAATCCGACGACGCATCGGAACTCGGATGCCGGAGACGGTCACATAGTCGCTCACGTAGTGCGCGCCAGGCGTGTTTCCGGCAATCTCTACGTCATAATCCAAACGGCGAATCAAGTTGTCGGGCCCGACATACATTGCCTGCACCTTGCTGAATACTTCGAGCGTCGCGGGGTACACTACATGGATCTTCCGCCACCGTTCACCTTGCTCCGACCACGGTCCGACGTCTTCACATTCGACACCATCGAAAGCAAGCAGGAACGGAGAATTCAGATACGTCCACATCGCACATCCGGCAAAAAAGGCCAACTGCAACGCATTCCACGGCGTCTCCAGCGTGTGGCCAGCGAACAATTCGCGCGGCTGCGCCTGGGCTTCAATGACGCGCCCCGAGTCGTCGAGGAGCGCAATGCGATCACCAGTGAACTCGCTTCGCGCGGCCACCGTCGCGAACGGTGCATGCGATGCCCACTGGCGATCCGTTGCAACCGAGACACGCGTGCGATCCAGCACGCCGCTCTGCCCTTTCAATCCCCACAGCGCGCCGCCCTGAATCAGATCGGCTCGGACCTCCCGAAATTTCCGCCATTGCTCGATCCCGCCATGCGCATCGATAATGCTTTGAGCGACCTTATTCATTTCTTCACCCCAAAGTTTAAATGGTTCATAGACAGAATCGTTCAGAACTTCACATCAATTCAAAAACTGATATCACACCAATCCATGCCAAATCCAGTTTGAGCGCCTCGATAAACGGACAAATCATCAAAAAAAGCAAATAGGTCACGGAAGAGTACGACATTCGATATAGCAAATGCGCATCTAAATACAATAAATCAGATACGCTCTATTAGATATTTCCACCCATAAACAAATTAGACAATATAATTCTCCAGCAAATCCAACACACGGATGATCTAATATTGTTGTTCACGATTTGCAACGCAGACAGACTGTGAGCCTGCGATCTCAGTCGTGCGATTGATTGATCCTGATCAGCAGTTCATTCGCCTGCACGTCGACGCATCGAAACTGCATTCAGGGGCCAGTAGGTGCTTGATACCGATACGTGACTGCCTCGGCAAGCGAACGATGAGGTAGCCACTTGCCCCCCCATTCTCGGCCATGCGTACGAACTCTCTGCACGCCTTCACTACGGACCTTCATCCCCGTACTGACGACCGCCGGATCAATCTGCTCGGTGCTTTGAAAAAGCTTCTGTTGAACCTCGTTCTTTTGCGACCAACAGCAGAGCACCGTGTAGCTCGGCCCGGGCAGGGTGATAGAGAAATCCAGATCACGAAGACTCCGCGCGGAACCCTGCAAAACACTCAGCGGCAAGCCGAGCACGGCCTTCAGACCAGACAATGCCCCAATAGGGGCATCGTCGCGCAGGCGTGAGCAATCACGCTTCAGTTCGGCATCGGCCGCACTCGCAATGGCGATTTCGTCGTCTCGCATCGTACCGATATCTCTGTTGATCAGTCCGGCGTTGCAGCCCACTCGGTTCCCGGCGCGATATCGCACCCTTGAATCTCGCGTATTGCTTGCGTGCCTGCTCATCTTTCTGACAAAAAAATCGATAACTTATGAAAGAGCACGAACTGTTGTCACGCGGTTCATGGTGCACCGTCGCACGTAACCTTCTTCATGCCCAACCTGACTGATGCTGCATTGCCGCGGCTCCTATGATCAACGCTGCTTACCAATTCTCAAAGGACATTTATGAGTATGATTTGAGACAAATCATCGACCCTATCCAACGCGTCACATTGAGTCTACAAACAGCCCTATTTTGGTGCAGCACCATCAGAACGTATCCATCTACCGAAGCACGGCCTTTCCATATGTTGGGATGTGACGACAAGATGTCGGCGCACAACGTTCCGTGGTCAATTCCCACAATAAAATTCGGGTTCCTACACAAATGATCGTTACCTTATAAAAATAATTTCGGATCCCTGCATTACTTCATTACACCCCCTATAATTCACCATTTTGATGAGAGACTTGGTGGGCAAAATGCATCGAATTGGTTTTCTCCTGACGGAAGGTTTCCAGGTGATGGCAATCGGGACTCAGGCTGTGTTCGAGATTGCGAACGTCGTAGCAAAAGAGCAGATTTACCATCTAACGAATGTTTCCGTCGCCGGCGGGCCGGTTCGTTCGTCGCTCGGTCTTTCGGTTCTGACTGAACCCGCAAACACGGCCGCTGCAGCCGATACATGGATGATCGGAGGTGTGATTAATCCGGGCACCCGGACCTCATCGGCCGCCGAACTTCAATTCATCAAAGAGATTGGCAGCAGTGCCCGGCGCGTGGCCGGGCTATGTACAGGTGCGTTCATCCTCGGCGAGGCGGGCCTGCTCAATGGAAGACGTGCCACAACCCACTGGGCCTATGCAGACGAACTGCAACGGCGCTTGCCGCTTGCCCAAGTCGTGCGCGACTGGATCTTTATTACCGATGGCCCGATTTGGACGTCCGCCGGGCTGACTGCAGCCATGGATCTCGCGCTCGGTATGGTGGAAGAAGATATCGGCCCCGAGTTTGCGAACTCGGTTGCGCGTGCACTCGTGATGAATCAACGACGTTCGGGCCGGCAATCGCAACAATCCGAGTTGCTGGCACTAGCTCCCAAGTCCGACCGGATACAACTCGCGCTCGAATACGCCCGCGCCAATCTGGCAGAGCCCTTGCGCGTCAGCGATCTCGCACGAGCCGCACATATCAGCACTCGGCAATTCGCGCGCATCTTCCTCGCGGAGACTGGCGAGTCTCCTGCCAACGCGATCAAGCGGCTGCGACTCGAAGCGGCAAGGGTCCTGATCGAGCGTGGCCGGCATACGCTCGATACCATTGCACGCGAAACGGGATTTCGCGACCGCAATCACCTCCGCGAAGCGTTCGTTCGCAGTTACGGCCTGACTCCTCAGGCGGTGAGAAGATCCGTTCGCAATTCGATCGAAGATCAGCCCGAGGAACTAAGCGAAGCTGCCTGACGAACTGGCACGCGCGGGACGAGTAATTGATCTCGCGTTCTCGGCCGATCAACCTCCATGAGCGGCGTTGATCCTGTCCTCACCACGCCCAATCGAGTCGCCAATCTGGCGACGTCAAGCCGCCCTCGACGAACGACACGCAATAGCCCGGTGCCACGCTTGTGTCGCGTGGAGATATGACGACATTGCCGATCACGATTTCCGTCGCGGACATCGGTCTTCGACCGACAAATGACCGCGAACGCCGAGCGTCAAGGTGGACACACCCACTGATCGGAAAAGTCGACGCCACCTGAACCTGCATCGCGATGCCAATCATTAGCATCACCTGATAGTTCAAGGGCGCCGCCTCAGACATCAAACGAAAGAAGCTGTCGATATCATCATTCGATTCGATCGTCAGCGATTCGGCTTCGGCATGTGCTCGCCAATTGCACAGTCCAGCAGCTCAAACATCAGCCGCACATGCCGCAGGCACCGGAACGTCGATTGCGTGGCCGCGCCCGGCACACTGTCGACAGTCCGATCGACGACGAATGACACTCCTGCGGAGCATCGAGTTCCTGCCCAGTAGCGGATGCCCTACTTCAACGCGGGGAAATCCACGACCGTGTTATTCACTCGATTGAATACGTTCGTGAACGTGATGAGCGCGATGGCCAGAGCAACATCAACGACGGACTCGTCCGAGTATCCTGCTGACCGGAAAGCCTCCAATTCCTCTGACGCAATTGTTCCGCGGCTTTCCTGAAGAACCCGAATGAACCGAATCAGCGCATCGCGACGTGCGTCACCAGTGGGCTCCAGGGCCCTAATCGCGCGCACGGCATCGACCGCGATACCGGATGCCTTGCTGGCCAGGCTATGTGCTGCCACGCAGTAGTCGCAACCGGAAATGGCGCTGACCACGAGTTTGATCGTTTCGCAATCCTGTGCGGACAGCGAGCCCTTCGAGAGCACCGCGTCGGCGGAAAGAATCGCCTGCAGCGCAGGCGTATTCAGAGCACCGATGGCCGCATAAGCGTTCGGAACCATGCCCACCGCCTTGCGGATGGTGGCAAAAACGTCGGCGGTCGCGCCAGTGGCCGCAGCAGCGGCAGGCGTATTGATCCGGGCAGTCATTTGGTCAGCTCCATTTGAGGTTGTCTTCGCGGGCGAGCCATTCGCCATCGAAATTTGATAGAAGTCTTGTTGATTGAATCGGTCAGGCACCGAGGGCACCGTACAAGCATCGTCCAGTTTCAGGCACGGGCGTTTCTGCTAAGGACCGCGTTGAGAGCCAAGGCGATCAGTTCGGCCAGCGCCGCCACGGCTCCGATGCCCCAGACAGCGCCTGAGCTCAACACTGCGGCGCCCAAGGTACTGCCGACAGAAAAACCGAAGTACATGGTGGACGTATTGAGCGCGAGGGCAACCGGCGCTTGCGCCGGCGCGCCGGCCGCGATGAGCCGCGACATCTGGGCCGGGAAGTACGACCAGACAGTAAAGCCCCAGACAGCGACTGCAACAAGCACCGGAACCAGGGCAACCTGCGGCGGCAGACGCGAGGCGATAGCCAGCGCCAGGAACGACAGGCCCAGCAGCATCAGCGATCCGTGCACCACCCGATTGGCCCCGAAGCGGTCATTGAACACACCTCCAGTCATCACCCCTGCTGCCGCAGAAAGCCCCCATAGAGAAACCGTCGCCGTGATTGCATTCGGGCCGAAAGCAAGGACGGCATCCAGGTATTCCGCGATGTACGGATAGGCAGCAAAGGCGCCGATCGACCAGAACAGGCTGACTCCAAGCAAGCGCTGAATCGGAGCCTGGCGGATCACGGACACACGTTCGCGCAGGCTCGCCACGGCAACTCCCTCTCCGGCGTCGCGGGCAATACCCGCGAAGATGCCCGCAATGGCGATGACGCTCATTGCGCCGACCAGCAGAAAGGTCGCACGCCAACCGAAAGCGTGACCGATCATCCCGCCTAGCGGCAGTCCGAGTGCGATGGCCAATGTCTGGCCCGCGCTGACGATGGCGAGTGCGCGGCCTCGCATGCTCGGCGGCACGATGACACCGGCGAGCCCATTGGCCGCTGGTACATACAGGCCTGCAGCGATAGCCATCAATACCCGTGCTCCGATCAGCAAGGCGAACGATGCGGACACCGCCGCCGTCACGTTGCCGATGGCGAACAGCGACATGGCTGCGAGCAAGACCCACTTGCGCGCCATCCGGCCGGTGGCAACCGTGGAGATCGGTGATGACAGCGCCAACACAAGGGTGAAGACGATGACGAGCACCGCAACGGTCGGGACCGGCAAACCGAAGTCCTTGGCCATGACCGGCAGCAGCGGCGCAATCATAAAGCCCTCGGTGCCGATGGCGAACGTTCCGAGGGCAAGGAACCCGGCCGGCATGAGCGCGGCTCGGGAGTTCACGGCGAGCGACACGTTCATGACGCGAGTCTCGTTGATGTGGGTCCGCACCCGTGCGGACCCAATGGTATGGCCGGATGCGTCAGACCGGGATAGGGTTCGCGGCGATCTCGGCGTTGAAGCCATCGATCAGCGCGTGTTCGCCCAGGCCGGGATTGTCGCGCAGCGCGCGAATCGCCTCGACAAAGACTTCGGGCTCTTCGGTCGCCAGGCCCTTCATCGTTTCTGCGATGAATGCATCGAGCGGCATGGCGCGCGGGTCGCCACTCTTCTTGATGAGGTCGGTGTCGACCCACGGAGGCGCGATTTCCTGCACGGACACGCTCGTGCCCTTGAGCATGAAGCGTTGCGACAATGCATACGAATGCAGCGCCGCCTTCGAGGCTGAATAGACCGCGTTGGTCGCGATCGGCACATAGGCCAACACCGAGGTGTTGTGGATGATCGTCGCGCGAGGCTGCGCCTTGAGGTGCTCGATCAACGCCGAGGTCAGACGAATCGGACCCAGCAGATTCGTGTCGAGGATTTGGCGGGAGACGGAATCATCGATCCGGCCGGAAGGATCATCAAACGGCATGATCCCGGCATTGTTGATCAACACGTTCAGCGACGGATAGTCGCGAATCAACTGCGCTGCGACGCGGTCGATGTCGGCCGCATCCGAAATGTCCAGCGCCACACCTTCCATGCCCGGATTGGCTGTCGTGACCTCATCGAGCAGAGCCTTGCGGCGCCCGGCGATGATGACCTTGTTGCCTAGTGCGTGAAACTGCTCGGCCAGCGCGCGACCAATGCCGGAAGTGCCGCCCGTGATGAAAATGGTATTGCCCGTCATCTGCATGATTCTTCATTTCCCTTGCGCCACCATGGCGCTTTCGATGTATGAACTATGCGCGAGTTGGGTTGCACCTCAAATGACATATAAACGGCGATAACAGTCATGCAAGACTCGTGACGGGAACGAATACCCGGTCGTCAGCTGGTTCCCATGAGAATCCTGCGCTCTCCCCAGGCAGCGGCCGAAGGACCATTACTCCAGAAACAGATCGATCTGCGCCGCGAAGTCGTCGATTTCCTGGAACAGGAAAGCATGGCCCGCGTCAGGGTAGAGAATCAGCTTGGCATCCGGCGCTTGCTGCGACAGGACATAGGACCGATAGGCCGGCAACATGACGTCATGCGCGCCGTTGGCGACCAGGACCGGCATGCGCAATTCTTTTGCGCGGTGCAAGACGCCCGGCCAAGTCGAAATGGCCTTGATCTGCGCCATGAAAGCCTCGGCCGTGACCGCTGGCCCCACATGCGACTGCTCGGCAATGCGATTCAGCGAAGCTTTGCCCGCAGCGACACTTGTTTCGGATTCGGGGTAGAACAGGAACAGGAAATCGGCGGCGTCGTTTACGCTGTGTGACATGACTTGCGGCACACGGGGGTGAGGCTGAGGGCCGTCCGTGATGCCGCCCGGACTGGACCCCGCGACAATCAGGCGACGGATGAGATGTGGAGCGTCCAGCGCAAGCTGTTGAGCGACAACGCCGCCGAGAGACCAACCGAGGACGTCGACCTGCCCTAGCCCCAGTTCCTCGACGACCTCGGCAACGACTACCGCCATTTCGGCAATCGTTTCCGGCACTCGACCTTCGGATCGACCGATGCCGGCACTGTCGAACCGAATCACCCGCCTGTCGGCCGACAAGACCTTGATGAACGCCGGATCCCAGTCGTCCATGGTGCCACGGAAACGCTGAAGCAAAACCAGAGGTACGCCACCGTCCGGTCCGTCCTGCATGGTGGCGAGTTTGCCACGGCGAGTGTTCAGCCAGCCGATGCGCGAGGTGTCGCCCATGTCATTCCCCCATCCCGTTGTGATGCCGGCAGGTTATCTCGAGACAGGGAAGCTTGAATGACGTAAAGGCGTCTAATCAGGTCATGTGACTGTGCCGTCTTCCATTGGCTTCGGGTCGCGCTTCAGGCTTGTGGGCGCTTGCCCATAGTTGCGCAGGAAGGCGCGCCGCATCCGGTCGCGGTCAACAAAACCGGTGTCGCGTGCAACGATGTCTAGCGGATGGCGCCCATCCTCCAGCATCACACGCGCGGCCTCCAGGCGCAGCCGCTCGACCGCTTTGGCTGGAGACTGCCCCGTCTCTTCGCGAAACACGCGACTGAACTGGCGCGGCGACAGGCTGGCTGCTTCGGCCAGTTCCTCGATCGACAGCGGATTGCGCAGGTTTTCGCGCGCATAGGTCAGGGCGCGCTTAATTCGGTCGGAGCGCGGTTCCAGCTCCAACATCGCCGAGAACTGAGACTGCCCGCCCGGGCGGCGATGATAGACGACCAGTTTGCGGGCGATGGACCGGGACAGAGCTGAGCCGTGATCATCTTCAAGCAATGCCAACGTCAGGTCGATCGCCGAGGACATGCCCGCCGAGGTCCAGATATTGCCGTCACGGATGAAGATACGGTCGTCATCCACCCGCACCTTCGGAAAGCGCAACTGCAGATCGCGCGCATGCGCCCAATGGGTCGTTGCCGTGCGCCCATCCAAAAGACCCGCCTGTGCCAGCACAAAGGCACCTGTGCAAACCCCTGCCACCCGTCTGGCTTCGCTACCGGCGCGGGCAACATAGGCGCACAGTCCGGCCGAAACGCTCTTGGGAACCAGTTCGCCAGCCACCATAAGCGTATCGGGCACGATGTCCACCGGCACGGTTTCAATGCCTGCGTTCATCGAGGAGTGGACCGTGCCGCCATGTTCGGACAGTAAAGTCAGCAGGTAGCCATCGTCGCCAAGCTCAGCATTGGCGAGCTCAAAGGCCGCCAGCGCAGCCAGCCCCATCAGTTGGAACCCGTCTTCAAGAATCAAGCCGACCTGTCGCATCAAGTCTTCGTCCCAAAAAAATGCAGGATCATAATAATTTTGCCGCGATCTTGCAGGGAACACCAGAATTCGTGGTGCTTGACATCCATCCGATCACATTGGCGTAAACGAAAATATAGTTATCGCCGTTTGACAAGTAAAAGTATCACTTCGCCAGTCATTGTCAGCCCGGAAATGCGAAATGCTCGTGAATTCATGAAGTCGCGCGTAGCGCACCAATGTTGTCACCGGAAGCGAGCCACGAAGGTCGAGTGGTGTTCAGGTGCAACTGCAATAGGCTCGCAGCCCTGTCCGTCGCCACCGCGTTCAGATGAATGTCGCCGTCGTGCTTTGAAGAATCACAACTGCCATGCCAGGGTCCTGGCGGCGTTGATCGATCAAATTGCAGTCGTGGGTGCTCAAGTTGCACTCCTGGGGGTCCTTGAGCCGATGTCGGGTTCGATACGGGAAAAGGCTGGCGGCAATGCGCAGGGGAGCGGCGGACGGGGGGCGTCTAGGCGGCGCCCTCGCCCGCTTGGCCCCCGGGCGCGAGGGTAGACGGCAGTGGCCCCGAGAACGGTGAATCTGACAAATCACCCACTTGGTAGGACGCGGGGCCGATCGCGTGCCTCAAAGATTCCCGGCGCCTGGCGTCGGTTGATCGTCGGGATATAGGATCGCGTCCGCGATCCGGCCTGCCACCCCGTCGAGGTCGGGGAACAGCACACCGCGGTTGATGCCGGCCGTCTGCAACTGCGCGCGCATGGGACCGAACGCGTCCGGCGGGATCCGGATGTAGCTCAGTCGCATTTTGAAATGCACGTTGGTGTCGAGAGAGACATACTTCATCCCCAGACCGTCCTCGACCCCTCGATGCACACTGAACCAACCGTCCTGAGCTGCAATCCGCCGTGATACATGCCGCGGCTTCAAGAGCTTCGTTTCAGTGATCTCTAGCGGGTTCGAGCGCTCGTCTAGATCGATCATGTCCGCGTCGGTCGCCGCTAGCAGCCAGACGGCGGCCGCCTTGGGCGAGCCGTCGTCACCCTTGATAGCTGGCCGCTTGATTGCAAACCACAACGCAGCAAGCGCACTGCCAGTCCAGTCGAGCAGCCGGGTCGGCATCGCATGGTGCTGCGCGATCGCCAGCCAGTCGGCATCGGCGAGTTCTACCGTCGACTCCAGGTGCGGGATGCCGCGCTGCTTGAATTCGCGCAGCATGCTCTTTTCGGTACCGGGCCTGACGCGGTTGGCGTACTGGGGGCGAGCAATACCGGGCTTGAGCAACCATGACTCGTCTTCCTGACCGCGAAACAGCGACATGCGGTAGCCGAGGGTCGGAATCCCTCGGGTCCAGCGGTCGACCAGATTCATGAACGTCGCAAGGTCACGCGCGTCCCCGAAGCGCTTTGCCGTGCGCTTGTAGTTGAAGGCAACTGTCATCTGTGACTCCCGTATTGGATGGTTTGAGGCAGTGCGCAAAGGGATTGCGTGCGCGGCGCACGGACGTACGCCTGGTTGACCGAAGTCCTGTTCAACCTGATAGCCGCAGCAAGTGCTGAAGGTTCTGCTTCATCTGCTCCCCTACCTCATCTTCCTGCATGCCCCATATTGCCGCCAGAGGGGCTCGCACGGACCATGCATCCCACGGCTGCAGTTGTATCCCGCCCACGCTCGTAAACGGACCATCCGTTTCAGGTAGCACTCGGTGTAGAGGCATTCGCGCCACCAGCGCCCGCCCCTTCTCACCCTCGAGCATCGTAGGGCCAACGCTGAACCAACAACCAATGCGAACAGCAGTCTCAAGTTCAGCGAACCCGCCCGAGAACCAATGAAGCACGGGTACGCCGGCATGCTTCGTCGTAGCCAGCAGTTCCACGACTCGGCGTGCAGCACCGCGCGAGTGGATGCTCATCGCCTTTCCTTGGTACCGTCCGCATTCAGCGAGGGCCGCTCGGAAGACTCTCTCCTGCACAGAAAGTGAGCCTCGAAATCTGGGGGAACCATCCATCCCAATCTCGCCAACAAAACGTGCTCGCGAGATTCCCTCAATAAGGTCGCCCAGCTCTCCTTGTTTGGCGGCAGCCACTTCCGGATGCAGGCCGATTCCCACCTTGATGTTCTTCAAACCGAGAAACACATTCGACGTTGCCCGGTAGGCGCGCGGACTAGTGGTGACCACGAGGGTAAACTCGTTCCTTCTGTTCACCTCCTGCGCAAGCTTGAGGCCATCGGGATACAGGTCAAGGTGTGAATGGAAGTCAATCACAGGATTTGTTCCTGCCGCAAAAGCACGCCCAGTTCCGCTAAGCCACGTTGCACGACGCCTTCGAACTCTCTTCGGAGGCTTGGCTCTGCGAAGGACAGCTGGCCAGCAGTGAAGAGGCGGACGCCACTCTGCTCGACCTTCAAAACCGCAACTGCGACTGCACCGATGTCGTTGGGCTCGTTTTCGAGTTGCGCTCCTCGAAGTGAGGGATACACGTAAGTCGTGTCGTCTCGGAGGTTGGCTCGAATAAATGATGCACGGCGAACCAAACATGGAACACAGCGGCCGCAATGTTTATAGCCGTTCCGGACGAAACGACCACAACTCGTGGCTTCCGAGGCAACATCAGCTAGCACTGTAGATGCCCGGCATTCGGCCATCATCTCCCCTTTGGTCATCGCCGCATACGGAAGACGCAGCACGGCACGAATTCCAAGCTCATCCCACAGCGCTTGTAACCGCGCCATGAACACCGGATGTGTGGTCTTGGTGCTAACATCCCAACGCGGCCGCCGAATATCGGAAATTGAACTAACAACTTCGGTCGTCGAATCGGATCGAGCCCTGGATGGTGCTAATGGATCGAGAATTGTTCTACCCTCGCCACTCAAAGTAGCCTGAGAGTTGATAGCCACGGTTTACCTAGTGGTAGATATGACTCGTCATCGATAACAAACAGGTTGAGCGGCGTATGGTCGGACTCGGCGTAATCCAACGGGTGACTCGCTGGCAGATGCCCTTCGATCATGGTGTAGCGCCGCTTTGCAACCTGAGCTCCGAATCGGGCCACATCTACTTCATACTTTGGGCGCTCGTCGATGCGGCGCACGTATGTTCGGTATGAGATGGGTACAAGAGGATCGAGTGAGTCCGATAGTCGCTCGCGATTCTCTGCCTCGAGGCTCCACCGGTACCACCGGTACGAGCTCGTCCTTGACGGCCTCGTCGGCAATAAGTAATGATCGTCGATTGATGTTTGGATAATATCTTCATGGTCAGGCCCCGTCGACTTCCGGCGAGATTTCGTAGCGAAGCCTGACACAACGGACGCAATGTCCCGACCGGAGCCCTCGAACTTACTCATCCATTTTCCTACCGTCGAAGCAGCGGGCGGCTTTTCCAAGTCTCCCAATTTTTTGGCGATTTCACGGAGCACCGCACGCATTTGCGTACGCTGCCCACACGTTATGCCACGGCGATTCAGTTCGCCCATGTAAAATGCCTTTCTATCAGCATCTTCTTGCCACCTTTCAGCCAACTGAGTGATATTTTTATCATTATTTTCACCTCCATCCGAACCTCTTTCCTCGTAGAGTAAATGTGTGGGCGTCGACGTCGCCTCTACTATGCAGAGTTTTCTCGATCTAAATTCACCCCAGAATTCAACCTCGGCAACCTGAATAACGGCCTGCGTTAGAACGTCTCGAAAGTAGAAAGTGCCTGTCGCACGTGAGATGTATTCATATACCGCCCCTTTCCACTTTATAACCAGTCCTTTCGCTATGATGAAATTTCTCATTACGCTCTCCTTTTTCGCTGCAGATTGCTCGAAGAGCGTGTTCGATTTCGAGCAGTTCGTCGGGAGCTAGAGTTTCGAAGTACATCGTCGGGTTCGTAGATACGACTTTTGCTCTTTTCGCTCGGAAAACCTCCAACAATTGATGGTCCTTCAGAAGTACGGCCTCGTTGTCCATCAATCTTCGCAAGCTCCAACATTCGTTGATCCTGCGGTCGATGACCCATAGCGAGTTGTGCCAGAAGAGGATAAAACCGACCCGAATTGATAAGCGTCTCAAACGCAAGCCCCTTGTTGTCGGATGTGGGTGTCGTCACGCTGGATCGGAGTGTGACTGTTTGGTCCCAATCGATAGTCAGATATCGCCTCGCGACCATCGTGTAGATCTCTCGGATACTCACCTCGCAACACTCAGTCAGTTCGCTGATAGATAGAGCACCGTCCGAGAGGCGTTGGACAACGGTACTGCTGCGCTGCTCGTCGAGTACACCGCTGATGTACCGACGCATCAGCATGACGTTCTCAACTCGCTCTTTCTTGGAAAGAATCTGCTCATCTGTAAGGAAAACTAAGTTTTTCCCTTTGATTCGCAGCTTTCGCGCAATTTCTGTGTATCTGCACAAGTTGTCGTCTCGGACGAGGATAGCCAGGGGCTTCACCTCGACGTAGTATTCGCCGCTGCCGCAACGAACAAATAGATCCGGGTAGTACCGGCGCGGCACCCCATCCAGTACATACTGCAACTCATCCGGTTGGGATGCCATCCACTCGACGTCCTGCGACATCGCCAAAGTTGCGTAACAAACTCGTTCCAGATATGACTCCCACTCGAGCGCATATGGCGCCCGATCTGGTAGGTCGAACCCTCCAACGATTCGATGTGGCACCACGGAAATGATCGACCGCGCCGGTTGTTTGTTCTTCTTGTCAGCGGGCAAAGAATTGAGATCGCCCCACTCGGCACTATCGTGGTCGCGCGATGCTGGCCTGCGCCTGGCTGCAAATGGCATATCTCTGCTCCATTTATGGGAGCACGGAGTTCCATTTCCTTCGCTCCCGTATTTTTGAGCAAAAAGAGCCCTTGACGTGCGTACCAGCGAGGCCACATACTGAAAACTCTCACGTGCTCAGTGCGGCATTGCTGGGTACACACGGCGGGGGGACTCGAAAGGGTCTTTCTCGCCGTTTCTCGTTTACATGGGCTCCTCCGTGGTAACCGGGGCGTCGCTATCTGCGACCGCCTTCAATATCGACGAAAGACATCTGAGTTGGGTTGCAGACAGCATGGGGACTGCTGCCAGAATTTCGCTTCCCTCTTGCGGCCAATCCGGTGGTGCTCGATGGTCCACATAGGATTGGAGGCCATGAGCAAACGCCAACCGATGCAATTGCCGCCGCTCCTCCTCTGTCGCATCGATAGCATCCAGCAGACGGTTTATCACCTCCGACGACGGAGGATTCCGGCGGCCAGTCTCAAGGGACGCGAGGTACGAGGGGTCCATGCCACTTCGATGAGCGACAGTCTTCTGCCGCTGCCCGCTGCGACGGCGGATTGCAGTGAGGTAGTCAGCGAACGATATCTGCGTTCGTGCAACGAGCATAAATGAACTCGCTTTTGACAATTTCGAATACGTTATCTCAGCGACTATTCGACGTCAAACACCAAAATAAATACTACAATTCAAAAAAATATCTGTTTTTTTATCCACCGGAATCCACTCACCTTTATAAATGTGGAACAGATATATTTACCTACACTTTTCATCGAGAACCGTAACTACCGGCGCATCGAACCCGATGTCGCATGCACCTCCACGCCGAGCCTGTTCCTTCAATAGCACTGTATTTGGGGTACGACTGTCATGCGGCATCGCCAAGTGGAGTGTTGTCAAATTTCCACGTCGGGTTAGTCATAACCCGACAGCCGCATGATTACCCGTAGCCCTTACTTTTCGGGTTTACACGGCATGGCCAGTGCTTCGCGAAAGGCAATTTTCTGCAAATCGGCCTAGCCATCTTTGGCCTAGGTGCAGTATCGTTGGATAACACGGAAGTAACTCGTCAACACCACGTGACCTTCTCCATGGCTGCCATCAGTATTCGTTACTGGCATGAACTGATCCGTTCGGTCGGGATCGGCAGCCTTGCATTCGCACGCCCCGTGCGAAATTCGATGCGAACTGACTGCTGAGTTCTCAGCATCGGACCAAACCGCGACGAAGGCGGTTTGGATGTCGTGGCTACCAGGCCGCTACATCGCATTTGGAGAATCCGTCATGTCGGTATCGAAACAACATGCCGAATGTCCTGCGGGATTTGCCCCACTTGGTGATCTGTCAACGATCCAGTGTCGCGATTCGCGGCGACTACTCGTTCCACAGAGCACGCACGATGAGCTTGCTGCGATCCGAGAGATTCAGCGAATGGCCTCTGAGCCAACGCAATCGCCGGTACACTCCGAATCGAAACTCACGGCAAAGCCGATAGCAAACAAGCCTTCACGTCGGCCTAGGGCTCGGCGTGTCCAAATATTCTCGCCAGATGCACTTGAGCAAGCAAACGCTGCTCTGGACGGCGCCGACGCGAGTCAACAGCAGTGCGCACGACCGCTGCTTGAGAAGGCCGGCAGCAACGATGGCTGTCGAAAGCTTCCCGATATTCAAAAGGCACTGAAGAGACTTGACGTTGCGCGCGGGAGCTTCGCCAACCTGAGCGAGCCCATTGGAAAACTAATGGTCGATCTCGTGCTCGCAAGTGCCGTGCGCAGCAGAGAGTTTCGCGTTCGCCCCATTCTGCTCATGGGCGAACCCGGCGTTGGTAAAACGCATTTCGCGTCCAAGCTCGCGGAGGCGCTCGCGGTGCCAATGCGAAAGTGGTCCGCCGGAAGCGCTCAGGCAAGCTTCCAACTCGTGGGCGGGGACAGTGGATGGCGCCAAGCGCGACCCGGGGCGATATTCGAAGTCCTTGCCAAAGGGGATTCGGCAGCTCCGGTACTGATACTCGACGAAGTAGACAAGATCGGAAGCAGTAGCAACTACCCTGTCGTTCCTGTACTGCTAGACCTCCTCGAGGCAGATACAGCTGGAGCGTTCTACGACGCGTTCTTTCGCATGGAATTTGATGCAAGCCGAATAATCATTGTGCTCACGGCGAATGATCTTGACCGGGTGCCGCTCCCCCTTCTAAGTCGTGTCGAGGTGTTCGATATTCCGACACCGGATCCGGAACAGCGAATGCAGATCATCCTTGCGAAGATCGACCACTTGCAACGCTCCACAGGGAAGCACATACAACTCGAAGAAGGCGGAGCAACTGGCCTTGCGGAACGCACAGACCTGGATCTGCGCAAACTTCACCGCATTGTGATCGATGCGTTCGCGGTCGCGCTAGCGACGGGAAAATGTATTGCCACGCTGGCGCTACCACCCTCAGCTAAACGACAACCAATCGGGTTCACGTGTCACGGATAGACGGTTGCGGATCCTCTGCAATCTGCACCGCAGTGAAAGCAGGGAGCAGCGCCGGGAATTGAACCCGGATCTCCGACGCGGTACGATGGAGGCACCACCCAACCGTCGTACACCCACTCTCCGCGAGTGGTTCTAGCGTCGGCGCTCTATCCTTTGAGCTACGCTGCGGAAATGTTACGTATTACCACGCTGCGCGTGGCCGTCGCCACGCGCTTTTCAGAAAAGGGGCAGCACCGGGATTTGAACCCAGATCACTAATGCGTACGATGAAGGTACCACCCAGCCGTCGTACAACCACTGTCCGCGAGTGGCTCTGCATCAGCGCTCTATCCTCTTGAGCTATGCTGCGTATTGCTTATGCCTTCCCGCCTTTGACGATTGCCAAGGGCTTCTTACGCGTCAAGCGGTCGGTTTGTTCCTTCTGCCTCCGCTCACGCTCCGCGATCTTTTCTTCGGCGAAAGGCTTAGCTGCCTTGATCAAACCGCTCAAGTCATACTCGTTCGTGTCGTTGTCACCGACGCTCGTCGTGCGGTAAATACGTTTGATGAATCCAGCAGCCTCCATCGCCGCAATTCGCTTTTGTATTGTGCGTGGAGCTACACCGATTGCCCTCGCCAAAGTACCCTTAGACGGGCGTGCATGTTCTCCGGGCCTCCACCAGTAGCCAGCGAGGTGAATCAAAATATTGATATCGAGCGGGGTAAGGCCCAACGCCTGCTGACGCTCGAAAATGATGTTCGGGAAAGAAGTCCATCCCGCTTTCGCCAACGGCGCCGACCACTTGGCCGCAACACTCTTGTCTACTGCATTGGTTGCCTGCGGTTTTGTCGCGACACTCATTTGCTCCCCCCGACGTTCATTGCGTTGAGTTAAGTATCGCGACGGCGCATCGGTCTTGCAAGATCAGGAGAGCGAATACGGGACGCCCTAAGCATCTCCCCCCGCACGTAGTTTGCTGTGTACTGGGTCTCTTCATCTAATTGGGTGCATCTCATGAATCAGGTGTGTGTTTTGGGAGGCTCCCGGTTCCTCCCTGGGGCTGGCCCAAAGGCCGCCCGGTACAGTTCTCGAAAGCTTCCCCGCGAGAATGTGGAGCCTCCCCCTATCCAATCACATGGGCTCACCTTGTTGACTCTGTGACCTTTTTCGTCACGTCACCGGGAATCTAGGGGGTCTTGTGCGCGTGTGCAGTGGGCTTACCGAGAGGCCGGGCGCGACATTCACTACCGCACGGGAGCCCTCTCGCTCGCCTTAGATGTCAATCCGCTCGGCTTTA
>NZ_BCPO01000097.1:0-3399 GCF_016586105.1 Burkholderia sp. E168m15 | reverse complement strand
CGGCCTGTTCCGCTCCGCGCAGCGCTCCGGCTATTTCCCGCCTGAGCTGGTCGAGACCTTCGAGCCCGTGATCCAGGAAGAAGGCCGCCACATCCTGTTCTTCGTGAACTGGTACGCGTGGTACTGGCGCACGATGCCGTGGTGGCGCCGGCCGTGGTTCTTCGCACGGGTGGCGGCCGTGTGGGTGCAACTGATCCGCGACCGCATGAGCATCGCGCGCGGCATCGATGCCGACGGCGCAGCCCGTGACGCGAATTTCCCGGCGACCGGCACCGCCGACATCGGCGATGCGCTGAACCCGCGCGAGCTGATCGAGCTGTGTCTCGTGGAGAACGACCGGCGGATGGCCGGTTACGACAAGCGCCTGCTGCGCCCGATGTTCGTGCCGCGGATGGCGCGGTTCGCGCTGCGGTTTCTGAAGAAGTGAAGTCGGGCGCTTGCCGCGGGTCAGGCGGCAAGCGCCCGGTTCGGTCCACGCCCGTGGGCCGACTGTGGCGCGTCCGATACATTCGATCAATCCCTATTTTTCTTCGACACGTCGCGCCGTCCTCGGCATGACTGACAAATTGCCGCACCCCGGATCTGACATTTCGACCGCCTCCGGTTCGACACCGACCCGCGGTCTTTGACGACCTGTCGGCATCCCCTGAAATCCCCGCCGCGAGCGCGTCCGCTCAGCTTCCCGCATGCGTGCCGATTCCCCCTTGATACCGATGCCAGCGCAATCGTCAATAGGACGAATCCGATAAATTGACGCGGACCGTTTCATTTTTCGCCCTGTAGCACTTTTTTACAACTTCGTGCAGCTGGGCGGCCCGGAACGCCCGTCACACGGGCGCCCGCGCCGGACAAGATGCGCAAATCAGCATAATCCAACGCTCCCCGCATCAGATAAATTCAATTAATTGATAATCCATAAATAGAAAAACAAACTCAACAAAAGAAAATTTATTAACAGGTTAATAATATGGAAAATGCATTATCAACCAACACACCAATAGACATTACAATCATGAAAGAATTTGGTCGCTCGCAAACGTTTGCTATTTCATTTGTCTTACTTTTGGAGCATCCCGATGTGTAACCTGGCGCACAAAACCAATGTAAGTTCTTGATTTTTATATGAAAACAAAGAGCGCTCAAGAAAAAATCAAACCCGACACGACACATTCTTACAGCTTTCAAATTCATTCTTCCCCAGTACATCAAAACACGGCTCATTAACCATTCTTTAACTTTCCAATCCCTTCATTTATCACTGTTTGTCAATCTCTAAAATCCACCTCCAATAAACTCCGCCCATCAATTTTGAGATTCGCGCGAGCGCACGGAGTAATCCTCTAACAAAAGAGACCGGTGTGTGGCGTGCACATTTGGAGGTAGCAGGACATGAACCGCACATACCGCTCGATCTGGAACGAAGCTCTTGGCGCCTGGGTCGCGGCATCGGAACACGATTCGGCACGGGGCAAGCCGAACAAGTCGGCCGTCGTGGTGGCAGCAGTCGCGGCCTTGGCGATCAGTCTGCCCGGCTTGGCCGAGGCCAACACGCTCAACACACAGCAGACCTGCTTCACGGGCAGCAACGGCGCGGTCGGCCGCGTCAACCCGGGTGGCACGCAAAACCAGGCTGGCGATGGCTCCGGAACGTATTCGGTCGTAGCCGGGTGTAACTCCAACGGCAATGGCTGGACCGGTGTCACGGTATACGGCTCGTTCGCGCAGGCGACCGGCAACGGCGCCGTCGCCACCGGTATGCAATCGTCGGCCGGCCTCTGGGGTGTCGCGGCCGGTCTCGAAACCACCGCCAGCGGCGCCGCCGCAACCGCCCTCGGCTTCGGTTCGACGGCCAGCGCGCTGAACTCGGTCGCGATCGGCGGCGCGGGCGGCGACGGTACGACGCCGCTGTCGCAGGCCAACTCGACGCTCGCCTCGGGTGCGGGTTCGATCGCCATCGGCAGCAACGCAACGAAGGGCGCTCAATCGGCCGCCTCGGACGGTATCGCGATCGGCGGGCAATCGTCCGTCGCGTCGACCGCCACGTCGGGAATCGCAGTCGGTCGCGGTGCGACCGTCAATGGTGCGTACGGCATCGCGCAAGGCGACGGCGTCGTCTCCGGCGCAACGGGCCGGAACGTGGCGATCGGCTCGTCCGGTACCACCGCGAACGGCGCCACGGCCGCCGGCGGCGCGGTCGCGATCGGCCGAGGCCAGGTCGCGACCGGCGACGGCGCCGTTGCGATCGGCGATCCGAACAGCGCCACCGGCACGGGCGCGCTGGCAATCGGCGCAAACGACACGTCGAACGGTTCCGGCGCCATCGCGCTTGGCAACAGCAACTCGGCGAGCGGCACGGGTTCCGTCGCGCTCGGCAACAGCAGCACGGCAACCAACAGCGCCGTCGCAATCGGCAGCTCGGCGTCGGCAACGGGCACCAACGGCGCGATCGCCATCGGCAACGCCGCGACCGCGAACGGTACCGGCGCGATCGCGCTCGGTAACGTCGGCAGCTTCGCCGCCAAGTCGCTGGCTACCGGCACGGACGCACTCGCGCTCGGTAACGGCTCGACGGCCAGCGGCAGCGCCGGCGCGGTCGCGGTCGGCGCGGCGGCCGTGGCGTCTGGAAGCTATGGCACGGCACTCGGTTCGAATTCGACCGCAAGCGTCGCAAACTCGGTCGCCCTCGGCTACAACGCGCTGACGACCAGTGCGGCAACGGCGACGTCCGGCGGCACCACCACCGTCAGCAACGCCACGATCGGCGGTCAGACATTCGGCAACTTCGCCGGCTCCAATTCGGCGGGCGGTGTCGTCAGCGTCGGGCAGTCGGGCTCGGAACGCCGTATCCAGAACGTCGCGGCGGGCCTCGTCACGGCCACCAGCACCGACGCGATCAACGGCAGCCAGCTCTATTCGGTTGCGAGCACGACGACGTCGAGCATCACGAGCCTGTCGACGTCGGCGTCGACGGGGCTGTCGTCGGCTAACAGCTCGATTTCGTCGCTGTCGACTTCCACGTCGACTGGTCTTTCGTCGGCTACGAGTTCCATCGGTTCGCTGTCCACGGGCCTGAGCTCGACCAATAGCTCGGTTACCTCGCTTTCCACGTCGGCTTCGACGGGTCTGTCGTCGGCCAATAGCTCGATCACGTCGCTGTCGACTTCCACGTCGACTGGTCTTTCGTCGGCCACGAGCTCCATCGGCTCGTTGTCCACCGGCCTGAGCTCGACCAACAGCTCGGTTACCTCACTTTCCACGTCGGCGTCGACGGGGCTGTCGTCGGCTAACAGCTCGATTTCGTCGCTGTCGACTTCCACGTCGACTGGTCTTTCGTCCGCTACGAGTTCCATCGGTTCGCTGTCCACGGGCCTGAGCTCGACCAATAGCTCGGTTACCTCG